>NZ_JBGSUU010000055.1:0-41244 GCF_041753295.1 Geminocystis sp. | reverse complement strand
ACATTTCTTCATGTTATTTGTACCTGTAACTGGTTTGTGGATGAGTTCTATTGGTATCGTTGGTTTAGCTTTTAACCTCCGTGCTTACGATTTCGTATCACAAGAGTTAAGAGCGGCAGAAGATCCTGAATTTGAAACTTTTTATACCAAAAACATCCTATTAAACGAAGGGTTGCGCGCATGGATGGCGCCTCAAGATCAACCCCATGAAAAATTTGTATTCCCTGAGGAGGTACTTCCACGTGGTAACGCTCTCTAATTCTATTGGCGGTCGTGACCTAGAGTCAACTGGATTTGCTTGGTGGTCTGGTAATGCTAGACTAATCAACTTATCAGGTAAACTATTAGGTGCTCACGTTGCGCACGCAGGTTTGATCGTGTTCTGGGCAGGAGCAATGACTATATTTGAAACTGCTCACTTCATACCTGAAAAGCCCATGTATGAACAAGGCTTCATCCTTTTACCTCACATTGCAACTTTAGGTTGGGGTGTTGGTGCAGGTGGTGAAGTAACAGATACTTTTCCTTTCTTTGTAGTAGGTGTTTTACACATCATCTCTTCTGCCGTTCTTGGATTGGGTGGACTTTATCATGCTTTGCGTGGCCCTGAAGTTTTAGAAGAATATTCTAGTTTCTTTGGCTATGACTGGAAAGATAAAAACCAAATGACTAATATTATTGGTTATCACTTAATCCTTTTAGGAATTGGTGCTTTATTGCTCGTATTTAAAGCCATGTTTTTTGGTGGTGTTTACGATACTTGGGCTCCGGGTGGTGGTGATGTTCGTGTCATTACTAACCCAACTTTAAACCCTGCCATTATCTTTGGTTATTTAATCAAAGCTCCCTTTGGTGGTGAAGGCTGGATCGTTAGTGTCAACAATATGGAAGACATTATCGGCGGTCATATTTGGGTTGGTTTAACCTGTATTTTCGGTGGTATTTGGCACATCTTAACCAAACCTTTCGCTTGGGCTCGTCGAGCTTTAATTTGGTCTGGTGAAGCATATCTTTCTTATAGTTTAGGTGCTTTATCCTTAATGGGATTCATTGCTTCTACTATGGTTTGGTACAATAACACTGCATACCCTAGTGAATTTTATGGTCCTACTGGTGCGGAAGCATCTCAAGCTCAAGCCTTAACTTATTTAATCCGTGACCAACGCTTAGGTGCGAACGTAGGTACTGCTCAAGGGCCTACTGGTTTAGGTAAATACTTAATGCGTTCTCCTACTGGTGAAATCATCTTCGGTGGTGAAACCATGCGTTTTTGGGATTTCAGAGGTCCTTGGTTAGAGCCTCTCCGTGGTCCTAATGGTTTAGATTTAGATAAAGTCAGAAACGATATTCAACCTTGGCAAGTACGTCGTGCTGCTGAATACATGACTCATGCTCCTTTAGGTTCTTTAAACTCTGTAGGTGGCGTTATCACTGACGTAAACTCTTTTAACTATGTATCACCTCGTGCATGGTTAGCAACTTCTCACTTCACTTTAGGTTTCTTCTTCTTAGTCGGTCATTTATGGCACGCTGGAAGAGCTCGTGCTGCTGCTGGTGGTTTCGAGAAAGGAATTGATCGTGAAACTGAGCCAACTTTATCAATGCCTGATTTAGACTAATATTTTAGCTTCTTTGGTTATGTATTGATAAATAATAAGCCTCTGCCTTAATTGGTGGGGGCTTTATTTTGTTTCTATCCTTAATGAATAAGTCACAATTGCTCCTAATAAACAACAAAAAGCGAGAATATATAATAGGTTAGAAACTCCTAAATCATCTTTGATTATCGGTAACAAAAATGTTCCTAAAACCGCACCTAATTTAGCAACTGCTGCCGCAAAACCAGCACCACTAGCACGAATAGAAGAGGGGAAAACTTCTCCTGAAAGTAAAAAAGTAGTAGAATTAGGACCAGCATTCATCAATAAATTATAGATAAAAAAACCACTTAAAACTAAAATAAAATTAGGATGTTGATTAATGTTTGGATCGCCAGAAATTGCTAATAATGATAAACCCAAAGCCATTCCGATAAAACCAGTAATTTGTAAAGAAATTCTCCCGACTTTATCTACTAATAAAACAGCGATAATAAATCCGATAATTAAGAATATATCAACTATAGCCGAACCCTGAGCAGATTGTATTTGACGGGGAATAAAATTATCTTCATTATTAAAGGCTAAAAGAGCGATAATTGTAGGAGTAAAAATACCAATACCATAGGTAGCAATATCTTGTAAAAACCAAGGAAAAGATGCAAATAAAGTATTTTTTAAATATTGTTTTGAAAATAAAGAACCATAATTAAGAGTATTTATAGAAGATTTTTGTTCACTTTCTGAAGTAATAATTATATCCGATTCTAACAGTTCTCTAGCGGCTAATTCAGCATTTTTATAATCTTCTTTAGCAATATAATAAACTGGACTTTCTAATAAAAATTGTAACCGTAAAAAGCCCACAAAAATAGCTAAAATCAAGCCAATTCCTAACATTAAACGCCAACTATATTGAGTAACAATAAAATCAGAATTCGGGAAAGCATTTGTTAAACCACTAATTACCGCAATACCTGTTAAAGCACCCAATAAAGCACCAAATCCTTGAAAAGCAAATGCACCGATGACCATTTTTCCTCGTAATCGAGAAGGAACATTTTCGGTGATATATGCCACGCTGATGGGATAATCTGCACCGATGGCAACACCCACTAAAAAGCGGAAAAAAATTAATGATGTGACATTCCAAGCTAAAGCAGTTCCAGCACTAGAAATTACAAAAAGAATTATATCAACTAATAACATCTTCTGTCGTCCGATTTTATCCGTAATTGCACCTAAAGTTAATGAACCTATCAAAGAACCTACAATAGCAGCTACAGCGATCGCACCGATTTGAGGAGAAGTTAAATTAAAATCTTTTTCCAAGAAAGGTAAAGCGATACCAATAATAAAAAAATCGAAACCATCAAGGGCAATTAATCCTGCGGATAATATCCATAATAAACCCATAGAGCGAGTTAATTTTGAGTTGTCTAATTGATTTTGAAAATTACTCATTTTTAAATTAATACTAAATTTTAATCCCTAATTATTGTGTTTTCTTTCATCTAATTTTAAACGAATTTCAGCGTAATATTCTCTAGTAATCGGATAGAAATAAGCTAGAATTATTCCAGCAAATAAAATAACCGCAGGTAAAGGTGCAACAACCAGACGAATTGCCCATAATGCACTTTCTGGTTGAATGGGAATAGCCTCTCCTTCTATGGGTTTTATAAATCCAGAAGCCTCTAAAGCAATACCTACTAAAAATAAACCAAATGCTAAACCAAATTTTTGTAATAACACCATAAATCCATAAAAAAGTCCTTCTCGTCTTTCCCCAGTATTTAATTCATCTAAATCGATAACATCTGGAATCATTGACCAAGGAATTAAATAAGCAACAGAAACACCACATCCAGCTAACATTGCTAAAGCATAGAGTAAAAAAGTTTGTCCAGGTTGTACTAAAAATAAACCAATTTGAGCTATAATCCAAATAGTTGAACCAAGAAAATAAACAATTTTTTTATCTAGTTTATTACTAATTTTTTGCCACACAAATAACATTATTAATGCTGTACCTTGCACGGCGATCGCAACTCTAGGAAACTGAGCATCAGGTAATCCCATCCAATTAACTACAAAGTAAAGAAGAATAGAAGCCGTTAATTGTACTGCTAACCATGAACATAAATAAATACCTACTACATAAAGAAAAGGTTTATTCTGAAAAACAATTTTTAACTGTTCAAAAAAAGGAATAGTAGATGAAGAATTATCGTCAGGATTTATAGTTAATTCTTGTAATAAATGAGGTTCAGTTTTAGCAATAATTAAACTTATTGAAATGATAGAAATAAATAAAGCAACTAATAGATACATTGCGGCGGAAAAAGTATCTTCTCCTGAAGTTGAGTTTACTAAATTTATTAAACCAAATATAACTAAAATCGTAGCAATAGTAATTAAAATATAGGCGGTATTTTTTCGTTGTTTATAGTTTAATAAAGGTTGATAACCTCTCTCTTTAACAATTAAAGGACACCAGAATAATGGTAAAGTAGAAAAGATGGTAGATATTATGCCTAAAACTAAATATTTTTCTTGATTATTTCCTTGATAAACTTGAAAAATTGCTCCAGCTAAAATTAAAGATAAAATACTTGCACCAATGGAAAAACTAAAGCGAAAACTATTTAAGCTAGTACGTTCATTATAATTCTGAGTTAACTCTGGTGTTAAGGCTTGATAAGGTAAATTTACGGCTGTATAAAAAAGATTAAAAACGATGCCAATAATGAGATAATAAATAAATAAAAGAGTATTATTTAAAGAAGAATTATCACTAAAATTAGGTACAATCCACTGTAAAAAAAACGTGACTCCAAAAGGTATCGCCGCTATGATTATCCAAGGAATTCGCCTTCCCCATTTAGTTTGAGTGCGATCGCTAAAAACCCCTATAAGAGGATCATTAATGGCATCAGCAATTTTACCTACAAATAAAATACTACCAGCAACTGCAGGGCTTAAACCAGCAACATTAGTAAAAAAAGGCATGAGGAAGAATACTAAGATATTAGCAGTTAAAGCAGGGCCAATATCTCCAGCACCAAAAGCCAGTTTTGTGGTTAAATTCAGTTTTTCAGAAAGTTGATTTGATGACATAGAAAAATTTTATCTAATTGGTAATGTTTTAATTTATTATTTAAAAATATAGAATTAACTATAGCAATCCTAGGGCGTGTCATCAATTAAGCCAGATTACCATTAAAGCTAAATAAATACCTCCTAGAAAATTTTTTTCTTTTATCGCCCTATATTGTTTTTATCTGACAAAAAGTTCTCAATTAGATGTCTTGTCTGATATAAATGTTTATGATATTGTCGCTGGTGTTTTTTATTCTTTTTCAGAATTATAACTATTGCTTTACTTTCTTTTTCTAGTTTTCTAATTACTTACTCATCAGCATGATAACCTTAATTCTCTAATAAAGTAGCTCTTTTGACATGATAAGATAGATCCTAATGAAGATCCACTTTATCTAGTATTTCTGTTTATGCCTAGTGAGTATTACATTCTCCATTGTTAATTATTCGATGAATTTTTCTCATTTTAGTTACCGATATTTTCTGCACATTACTATTCTTTTCCTCTTCACTATTACCCTTACTTTTATTGGCGATGGCCTAAATTTTCCTCTCCCTTGGCTTTTAATTCCCGTATTGGTAGGTATAGCATGGACTTTGATTAATCAAAAACATCAATGTTTACCAAAATCTTTCAGCTTAATAGGACAAGCTATACTAGCCATTCTTACCGCAAGTCGTTTCTCTTTTGACACTTTTACCACCGCACAAAGTTATTTTTTTCCGTTACTAATGTGTATCGTAGTTACTGCTAGTTTTAGCGTCTTAAATGGTTATTTAATCTACAAATTCGCCGATATTGACTTATCTAGTAGCTTTTTAGGCTCAATTCCGGGAGCTGGGGCAAGTTTCGTTGCCATGAGTGAAGATATGGGAGGAGACACCATGGCTGTAGCGGTTCTACAATATTCAAGAATTTTAATTGTCTCGGTCATTGTACCAATTATTGCCCATTTTTATAAAACACCAACTCCATTAATTCCCGTTAATATTGCGACTCAAAGTCTTAACTTATTACCATCTCTACCCCTGCCTATAAATTTAATTATCATCAGTTTATGTGCTTATATTGGTATTCAAATCGGAAAAATTATTAAATTACCATCAAACTTGTTTTTAGCACCTTTCTTGAGCTGTTTACTACTATTTTGTTTTTTTCCTTATGAAATTACTCTACCCACATCAATTTTTCAAGGGGGCTTACTTTTATTAGGATTATCCATCGGCGTTAAATTTGAAATTCAAGCCTTACAAAAATTACTAAAAGCTGTATTATTACAAATAGTCTTAGTCTTAATTTTGATTGCGGTTTGTTTCTTTTGTGGTTATGGTTTTCATTTAATTACTCAAGTAGATACATTGACAGCTTTTTTAGGTTCAACACCAGGGGGATTAAGTTCTGTAATGGCTACGGTAATTCAGTTAGAGGGCAATTTCAGCTTTGTTTTAGCAATGCAAATGACAAGGATGTTATTAATTTTAATGTTAAGTCCTTTTTTTGCGACATCATTACTGAAAAAGGAAGAAAATCAGCATATTTAAAACCCTAAAAAAGTGAAACCTGCCATGGATGTTTAGGCAGGGTATTTAGGATTTATTGAATTTAGATTCAAGAATTTATTTGACTTACTAATTGTTGACAAATAACCAAAATGGAATGGTTAAGATTGAATAGAGCAAGGCGGTACAGACTCTAATCTTGACTTTGAGAAGAGGTGTTTTTTGCCCCTTTTGTACCTATATCAACAATATAAATTATCTTTTTTATTTTGCCTACTAAAAATTTAATTTCGTAATATTTGTTAATTTTAGTTAATAATTAGTAATAATCTAAGAAAAAATTGTTAAATATTAATTGTACATTGTTACTGATTAAATGAATTATTCTCAAAATCCTTTATTTTTAATTGTTGATGGACATTCTTTGGCTTATCGTGCATATTATGCTTTAGGTAAGGCTAAAAAAGGCCCTTTACGCACATCGAAAGGTATTCCCACCAGTGTTTGTTTTGGTTTTCTCAATTCTTTATTACAAATTATTACGGATTATCAACCTCAATTAATTGCCATTGCTTTTGATTTAAAACAGCCAACTTTTCGTCATGATGCTGATAGTAATTATAAATCTGACAGACAGGAAACTCCTTCGGATTTTATCGAAGATGTCTATAATTTACAGGAATTACTTACGAGTTTAAATATTAAAATTGTTACCGCTATAGGATATGAAGCGGATGATGTTATCGGCACGTTAGCAACTCAAGCAGTTACAGAAAATTATCAAGTTAAGATTTTGAGTGGAGATAGAGATTTATTTCAACTTGTTAATGATGAGCAACAAGTCACAGTTTTATATTTAGAAAGAAGTTTAGGTAAATATGAAATTTATGATGAGGAAGCAGTATTTACAAAAATGAAAGTAAAACCTCATCAAATTGTTGATTATAAAGCCTTATGTGGAGATAAATCTGACTGTATTCCGGGTGTTTTGGGTATTGGGGAAAAAATAGCTAGTAATTTGTTTGCTGAATATGATAGTTTAACGGATATTTATAATAACTTAGATAAAATAAAAGGGGGGATTCAAAATAAGTTAATTAAAGGAAAACAAGAGGCTTTACATTCTCAATATTTAGCTCAAATTATTACAGATATTGGCTTAAATATATCTTTAGAAGATTTTAAATTAACAGGTTTTAATAATCAAAAAGTTATTCCTTTATTAGAAAACTTAGAATTACATAGTTTTGTTAAACAACTGAATAAAATTCAAGAAAAGTTAGGCGGAAACTTATTAACTATACCTATAGAAAATAATGAAAATAATGATCAACAGTTATCTTTATTTTCTGCCATTATCAATAATAATAAAATCACTCCTTTTATTGTAGATACTATAACTAAATTAGAGGAATTTATTAAGATTATTAAACAAGTAAAAATAACTGCTTGGGATACAGAAACAGATTCTTTAAATACTCAACAAGCTAATTTAATTGGTATTGGTTGTGCTTGGGGAAAAAATAGAGATAATGTTGCTTATATTCCTATAAAACATTCTCAAGGAAAACAACTAAGTTTAGAAGAAATTAAACTAAAGTTACAACCAATATTAGAAAATTCAGGGTATCCAAAAACTTTACAAAATGCTAAATTTGATCGTCTAGTTTTATTAACTCATGGTATTAATCTTCAAGGAGTTGTATTTGATACAATGTTGGCTAGTTATGTTTTACAACCAGAAGAAAGTCATAAGTTAAGCAGTTTATGTTATCAATATTCTACTAATTTTATTGCTCAAGATTATGACGATTTAAACTTAGATAAAAAAGAAAGTATCGATGATTTAACCATAGAAAAAGTCGCCGAATATTGTGGTTTAGATGTTTTAGCAACTTTCGAGTTAACAAAAATTTTAAGCAAAAAGTTAGGGGAAATTCCCGCTTTAAAATCAGTATTTGAATTAGAATTAAAACTAGAGCCTATTTTAGCAAAAATGCAAGAAAAAGGGGTAATAATTGATCAAGAATATTTACAACAATTAGCCAAAGAAATTGATAATGAATTGATTAATATTGAAAAAAGTGTTTATGAAGAGGTAGGGGAATTTAATCTGGCTTCTCCTAAACAATTAAGTGAGTTATTATTTGAGGAATTAGGATTAGACAAAAGAAAATCTACTAAGACAAAAACTGGTTATTCGACTAATCAAAATATTTTAGAAAAACTTAAAGGAGATCATCCCATAATTGAATCTATTTTACAACATCGAACGTTAGCAAAATTAAAGTCAACTTATGTAGATTCTTTACCAACTTTAATTAATCCTAAAACTAATAGAATTCATACTAATTATAATCAAACTGTCACCGCAACTGGGAGGCTTTCTTCCTCTAATCCTAACTTACAAAATATACCTATTCGCACGGCATTTTCTCGACAAATTCGTAAAGGTTTTATTCCTCAAAAAAATTGGCAATTTTTAGCCGCAGATTATTCTCAAATAGAGTTAAGAATCTTAGCACATTTAAGTCAAGAGCCTATTTTAATTTCTGCTTATCAAAATCATCAAGATATTCATACTGTCACCGCTCAATTATTATTAAATAAACAAGACGTTACCGCCGAAGAAAGAAATTTAGGTAAGACTATTAATTTCGGTATAATTTACGGTATGGGAGCACAAAAATTTGCTAGAGAAAGTAACCTAAGTGTGGCAGAAGCTCAAAAATTTATTAGTATTTATCGAGAAAAATATGCTCAGGTTTTTAATTATTTAGAAACCATGAAAAAAGAAGCCTTAGTTAATACTTATGTCACCACAATTTTAGGTAGAAGACGTTATTTTAATTTTAATGATCATAATTTAGATAAACTTAAAGGTGAGGATATTAATAGTATTGATTTATCTAGTTTAAAATTTAATAATTATACTTCACAGTTATTAAGAGCGGCTGCTAATGCACCAATTCAAGGCTCAAGTGCAGATATTATTAAATTAGCAATGATAAAAGTAGATGAAATTTTAACTAATTATCAAGGTAAATTATTAATGCAAGTGCATGATGAATTAGTGTTTGAATTACCCTTAGAAGAAATTGCTGAATTAAGCAGTAAAATTAAAGAAATAATGGAAAATATTATCACATTAAAAGTACCTTTAATTGTTGACATTCACTCAGGTAATAACTGGATGGAAGCAAAATAATATAATTTTACTTAAGTATTAAAAAATTGCTATTTTTTCACATTAAAACCCAGAGTATTTTATTTACTCAAAAAAATGTAGGCAAGCGCTATTTTAAAGCATTTTAAATCTGGTTTTTTGATGAATATTATAATTATAAAACAAATTATAAACTATTAACCTTCCTTTCTCTCCCCCAGAATTGGGGGCAGGGGGGCGATTTTCTCCATAGAAGGCAGAGGGGATTTTCTCCATAGAAGGTAGGAGGGCAATTTTCTCACTAGAAGGTAGAGGGGATTCGGTATAACGAGAAAAAATTGAAAGATATATTAACATTAAATTCTCTCGCCATAGAAATGCCTTTATCTGAAATTTACGAAAGTGTTTTGTCTTAGTCTTAGTTTCAAAAATCTATCTTTAATAATTGATAATTACTTAATCTTTAATGATGCAAAAATTTTGATAAGTTAGATACAACGCCAAAAATTAACTAAAAAACGAGGCATAATTTATGAATCAACCTAAAGATGTACAAATTGGCAGTATTGGTTTAAATACAAGAGTTTTTCGCTCTCGTACATGGGATCGCTTAAAATTTGAGGTAGAATATGGTTTAAGTAGAGGTACTACGGCTAATTCTTTTATTATTGAAGGTGATAAAATAGCTTTAATTGATCCTCCGGGGGAATCTTTTACTGATATTTTCCTTAGTGCATTAGATCAAAGAATTCCTTTAAATAAAATTGATTATGTTATTTTAGGTCATGTTAATCCTAATCGTTGTACTACTATAAATAGTTTATTAAAAAAAGCTCCAAATATAACTTTTATTACCTCTAATACTGGGGCAAAATCTTTACAAACAATCTTTAATAATACTTATTTTGAAACAATTACAACAAATAGTTTAAATATTATTTCAGTCAAAAATGACTATGAATTAGATTTAGGAAAAGGACATATTTTAGAATTAATTACAACACCTAATCCTCGTTATCCTGATCAACTTTTAACCTTTGATAATAATAGTAAAATTTTCTATACTGATAAGTTATTTTCTGCCCATGTTTGTGGTGATCAAATATTAGATGAAGGTTGGAAAATTTATCAAGAAGATAGACGTTATTATTTTGATTGCGTTATTGCACCCTATGGCACACAAATTGTTAAAGCTATAGAAAAAATCCAACCAAAAAATGCTCATATTTATGCTACTTCCCATGGCCCTTTGGTAAGATATGGTTTAACAGAATTAACGGGTTTATATAGTCAATGGTTAGAAACGGTGGCAAATCAAAGCCTCAATGTTGCCTTAATTTACGCCTCAGCTTACGGTAATACCGCTATTTTAGCTAATGCCATCGCTCGTGGTATAACGAAAGCAGGAGTTAGGATAGAATCTATTAACGCTGAATTTGCCAAGAGTGAAGAAATTAAAACAGCAATTCAACAATGTGATGGCTTTATATTCGGATCACCGACATTAGGAGGACACGCCCCCACTCAAATTCAAAGTGCTTTGGGAATCGCTTTAGCCAACGCCGATAGTAACAAATTAGCTGGAGTTTTCGGTTCATTTGGTTGGAGTGGAGAAGCCATAGATCTGTTAGAATCTAAATTCAAAGATGGTGGTTATCGCTTCGGTTTTGATACCATCAGAGTTAAATTTAAGCCCACTGAGGAGATATTAAAGACTTGTGAGGAAGCAGGTACAGATTTTGCTCAAGCCTTGAAAAAACGTAAAAAAGCCCTTAAACCAAAAGAATCTGCGGATAATTCTTTAAGCGCTCGCACAGAACAAGCATTAGGTCGTATTGTAGGTTCTCTATGTATTGTCACCACTAAACGACATGATTTAAAAGGCGCAATGGTGGCTTCTTGGGTTTCTCAAGCAACCTTTAATCCTCCCGGTTTTACTGTGGCAGTGGCGAAAGAAAGAGCCATTGAATCTTTGTTACCTATAGGTAGTCAATTTGTCTTAAATATCCTCGAAGAAGGTAAACACATCGAATTAATGAAACATTTTCTTAAACCTTTTGCCCCGGGGGAAGATCGTTTTGCTAATATTGAATCTCAATCTTCTGAAAATGGTTGCCCTATTTTATCCTCTGCTTTGGCTTATATTGAATGTGAAGTCAGTAAACGTCTTGAATGTGGTGATCATTGGGTAATTTATGCGATCGCCAAAAATGGGAAACTATTATCAGATAATGGGATAACCGCCGTACATTATCGTAAATCAGGCACTCATTATTAATCGAGAGGGAAAAATAAATACTTTTATACTGTCATAGAAAACAGTGAATAAATTATGAATAATAAATAGATAAAAGATAATGTTCGCTTTTGTAACAAATAAAAGAATGGGGAACTTTACCCAGATTTATGATTAAAGAAAGAGGTGTTTAACCCTTATCGTCAGAATTAGATATTGGAGATAATAAAAGAAAATTGAAGATTATTACGATAAAAATGATTTAAGATTGGCAAAACTTGTTAATTTGTTATCGATATTCCGTATTAATCCTCAATTTGTCATTATTTTTGAGTAGGAATAAATCAAAATGGAATATGTCTATTTTCTCTCTAATGCTAGTGTTACTTTGAGGATTGTAAATTATTTTGAAACAATGCCATTTCTTTCTTCTGCTTCGTTGACGGTTATTCATCAAATTAATGGTTGGATAGTAAGAATAAGAATACCTTTCTTTTTGTCATGTCAAGAAGATGCTAACGTTAAAGCCTTTTTATCAGAATTAGGCACAAAATTTAATGTTCACATGAAGCTACAAATGGTATTTTGGAATTTAGATATGGGTGAATCAGTGATAAATGTAATGAGAAATTATCAAGTAGTTATTGTTTCTTACGGAAAACCTAATTTTAATCGCATTCAGAATTTTCGAGAAGAATTTAGTCGTGGTTTAGGATACCAGCCTGAAACTTTAGCTTAATTTTGTGTTGATTTATCGTCATAATAAAACTAAGTTAACTTTTTAAATCTTTTTATTATCGTGAGAAATATTAGTCTTCATCCAGATACTATCGCCGAAATTAAAGATAAGGTTGAATTAGTTGATGTAGTCTCCGACTATGTGGTATTGCAAAAAAAAGGTCAGGATTTATTAGGGTTATGTCCTTTCCACGATGAAAAAACCCCTAGCTTTAGCGTAAGTCCAAGCAAACAACTTTACTATTGCTTTGGTTGCGGTGCAGGGGGTGGGGCAATCAAATTTTTAATGGAAATAAACAAACAATCCTTTAAAGACGTGGTATTAGATTTAGCTTCACGCTATCAAGTACCCATCAAAACCTTAGCCGAGGAAGATCAACAAAAAATCCAAAAACAAATTTCAACGGGGGAACAACTCTATGAAATTTTAGCCGTTGCCACCAGCTTTTATCAACACAGCCTAGCTCAAGAAGAAGGTACTAACGCCCTAAAATACCTCAAAGACCAGCGCAACCTATCCTCTGACAATATAGAAAAATTTAAACTTGGTTATGCCCCTGATGGGTGGGATACCCTATATCATTACTTAGTAGAAGTCAAACATTATCCCGTCACCCTAGTTGAACAAACAGGATTAATCAGAAAAAGAACCAAAGGAGAGGGCTATATTGATTATTTCCGTAATCGCTTAATGATACCCATCCAAGATGCTAATGGTAAAATTATCGCTTTTGGTGCTAGAAGTTTAGATGGGAATGAACCCAAATACTTAAATTCCCCCGATACCCCCTTATTCTCCAAAAGTCAAACTTTGTATGGCTTAAATTTTGCCAAAAAAACTATTGCTCAAGAAGATAAAGTTATCGTAGTTGAAGGTTACTTTGATGCGATCGCCCTTCACGAGAATGGGGTAAGTAATGCAGTAGCGGTGTTGGGAACGGCATTGACGCAGAAACATATAAAATTATTATCTCGCTATAGTGAATCAAAAACAATAATAGTAAACTTTGATGCAGACATAGCGGGGGTAAAAGCCACAGAAAGAGTAATAAAAGAAGTAGAAAGTTTAGTATATAGTGGACAAATAAATCTAAAAGTTTTAACGATTCCTAATGGGAAAGATGCCGATGAATTTCTTAAATCATCCCCAGATTCCATAACCAAATATAGAGAGTTAATAAAAAATTCACCCCTGTGGTTAGACTGGGAAATTGAACAAATCATCAATAATAGAAACTTACAAAATAGTAGTGATTATAATTTAGCTTTTCAATCAATTTTAAAATTACTAACTAAAATCAGTAACGAGTCAACCAAAGACTTTTATCTAACACGGTGTGCTGAAACTCTAAGTACTAAAAGAAGTCAGTACTCAGGGCTAAATTCTCAAGAGTTTAAATCTATTCGTCAGAATTTACAATTTTCCCTTAAAAAAAATTATCATAATCCATATAATAATAAAAAATCTTCTAAAGTTGATGGTAAATCATCCCAAAATAAAGAAGTAGAAAAAGCTGAATTTTTGTTATTATTAATTTATCTTCATTGTCCTGATTATCGAGAAATTATTGTTAATGAGTTAGATGATAAAGATTTAGTTTTTAGTATTAAATATTATCGTTTTCTATGGCAAGAAATTAATTTAGTATTAGAGAATTTAACGGAAAATAACACTCATAATAATTTGTTAATAACGGTACAAGAAAATATAGTTAGTCATCCTGATTTAGCGGAAAAATTAACTAATATCTTTCATCTTAGTGAAAATGATGAACAAATTTTATTTCAACCAGCAGATTATATTCAAAGACAAATTGCCCTTTTACAGACAATTAAACTAGAAAAATATAATCAATATTGTCAACAACAAATGTCACAATTAAATCAAGAAAAAGACTTGATAAAAATGACTTATTACTATGAAGAATTTAAAGCAACAGAGGCAAAATTATACGAACTTAATCCCCAAAGAATACAGTAATAATTAAGTAGGTAAAATTAATTGTATATTTACTGTATCAAAGGCAATAGTTAAGAGTTTGAGACTATTTTTTTAGATCAAACTCAGATGATTTAAGTTAGTTTATGATAGCCTTTTTACTTACAGAAAATCTTTTAATGTAGAATTAGACTTAGGAGTAATGATTATATAAAAATTCTAACATGAGTACAGTAACAGATAACGATTTAAGAGAGTTAAAAGATTTAATTAACTCCAAATTTGAGCAAGTCAATGACAAGTTAAACGACTTAAAAGTAGAGGTAGCCATATTAAAAGAAGGGCAAAACGGTATAAATAAGACACTAGATAATTTAAACTTTATTGCTAGAACTGTAATTGGCGGAGTTGTTCTAGCGTTACTAGCTGGTTTAGGAAAAATACTTTATCCTAATCTTCTCAATTAACTTATTCTTAATCAAACCTCATACTAATATCTAACCAAGGAGATCTTGTTATAGTAGCACTTGTTGAAATATAATCAACTCCTGTTGCGGCAATTTCCTGAATGTTCTCAAGGGTAACATTACCAGAGGCTTCTATTTTAATCAAAGGATTTTCTTTTCTAATCAATTCCACTGCCTTCCTCATGGCTTTTATATCCATGTTATCTAACATAATAATCTCTATGTGATTGGCGATCGCTTCTTTAACTTCCTTTAAGTTAGTAGTTTCTACTTCGATAGTTAAAGGATAAGGCATTGTTTGGCGAATTAATTTGACGGCTTGAGAAATACCTCCTGCGCCTTGAATGTGATTATCTTTTATCATTACTGCATCATCTAAACCCAGACGATGATTAATGGCGCCACCTACTTGAGAAGCATATTTTTCTAAAATTCTTAATCCGGGAGTTGTTTTACGAGTATCAACCAATTTAGCAGGATAATCTTCTATGGCTTCCACATATTTTCTTGCCATAGTTGCAATGCCACTTAAACGCATCACCAAATTAAGTGCAACTCTTTCCCCTGTGAGTAAAGCTGATATTTTGCCTTCTATTTCCATAATTTTGGTATTTTTTGGCAATTTTTCTCCTTCTAAAGCCAAATTATGCCATTTTATCTGATTATCTAATAACTTAAATACTCTTTCAGCTATGGATAATCCTGCCATAACTCCTTCTTCTTTTATCAACCAATAGGCTTTTCCTTTTTGGCTATCTTCAGGAAAAATACAGTCCGTAGTGCGATCGCCTCTACCAATATCTTCTAAAAGCCAATCACGCAATAAATTATCTAAAATTAATGGAGAAGGAAGAGGAATTTTTATCATCAGTAAATTAAGTTAAAAAGAAAATTTTTAGAAGTAAAAAAGGACAAAAATTATAAGTTTTTATGTGTAGAAAAAAGATAAAAAAAAGTCCCCAAAGTTGGGGATTTAAAGCATAAATTTAGAAAACAGTAATTAAACAACTACGGTTTTTTTGTTGGTAGAACTTAATTCACCTTTAGCATATTTTTTCGCAAAATCATCAAGACTAACTTGTTTAATTTTACTAGCATTTCCAGCAGTCCAGAATTGTTGATAACGCTCTAAACATACTTGTTTCATGTATTTGATAGAGGGTTTCAAGAAGTGACGAGGATCGAAGTTAGAAGTATCTTTAAATGCCGCTTCACGAATAGCTGCGGTAATAGCTAAACGGTTATCAGTATCAATGTTTACTTTACGAACACCACTTTTAATGCCTTTTTGGATTTCTTCTACAGGTACGCCGTAGGTTTCACGAATAGTTCCACCGTATTTATTGATCATTTCTAACCATTCTTGAGGTACAGAAGAAGAACCGTGCATTACCAAGTGAGTATTAGGTAATTTAGCGTGGATTTCTTCGATACGACTAATAGCAAGAATTTCACCTGTAGGCTTACGAGTAAATTTATAAGCACCATGACTTGTACCAATAGCAACAGCTAGAGCATCAACTTGAGTTCTTTCTACAAATTCTACCGCTTCATCAGGATCTGTTAAAAGCTGAGAATGATCTAGTTTACCTTCAAAACCGTGACCATCTTCGGCTTCACCCATACCAGTTTCGAGAGAACCTAAACACCCTAATTCACCTTCAACACTAGCACCTACAGCGTGAGCGACTTCCACTACTTTTGCAGTAACGTTAACGTTATATTCAAAGGTAGCAGGGCTTTTAGCATCTTCTTGTAATGAACCATCCATCATAACGCTAGTAAAACCGTTACGGATAGCTGAATAACAAGTAGCAGGGCTATTACCATGATCTTGGTGCATAGCAATGGGGATATGAGGATAGGTTTCTGCTGCTGCTAAAATAAGGTGACGGAGGAAGTTTTCTCCTGCATAACTACGAGCGCCACGAGATGCTTGTAAAATTACGGGGCTATCGGTTTCGTTAGCCGCATCCATAATGGACAAAATTTGTTCTAAGTTATTGACGTTAAATGCTGGGATACCGTAATCATGTTCTGCGGCATGATCTAACAATAACCTCATGGGAACTAAAGCCATAAATATCTCCTTGATTCTTGATTTATTTTAAAATTTTCTTTGTTAAGAATCTTAACTCATTATGGTTCAATATTGGGATATTTTTTATGTCTTGATTCAAGATTAAATTACTTTTTATTTTTGTTTTCTTTCTTTGTTACCTCTTCTTCCATCCATATTTTCTGAAAATTGTTGTCTTTGTTGTGGTGTTAAAATTTCTCTTGCTTCTAACATACTTTCAAAGCGTAAATTATTCATTTTTTCTTGCATAGTACTAATTTTCTGATGTTGCGATCTCAAGTTATTTTGTGAGTCATTATTTTTGAGCATCGTTGACATCTTATCTCTTTCCACCGTAATTTGTTCTCTAAGACTGGTCATTTGAGGTTGATATTTATTACAGATAGATTCCATTTGCTTTTGTTGTTCAGCAGTAAGATTGAGTCTTTCCATAAGGCGATCGCCATTACCTCTTCCTCTTCCTTCTCCTCGTGGTTGTCTTGGACTTGGAGTCGTATTATTTTGAGAGATTTCTGTGGGAAAAGAAACAGAATTAATTTGAGGTTTTTCGGTGGCTAGAGCATTAAAACTAATACCGACAGTGGTTAAAGTAGCGAAAGCGAGAAGGTATTTCATGATGGATTTTCTCCTAATATTTTTAAAAATGAATTGAAAATAAGTTTGATAGTTAATTGTTTTCATCTCCAACAGTAGTAACATACTGAAACTCGATTTCTTGAGCCATTGAACCATACCAACTATTAACCATAAAGGTTTCTAAGTCTTCGGTTTTTGTAGCTATTTGGGGAGATGATTTTTGATTGACATTAAATACATAAGCACTGATAATCAATAAACTGGTAATCAGAGTGCTAGGTAATAACCAACCCCAAGAAAGAAACCTTAAGGATGATCTAAATCTTGCTTTGTGGGAAGAATATATTAAGGGTGTAGCAATTACTCTCATAATCAATTCTTCACAAGGTTTTGTTTCTTTTGGAGTCTTGGGGCAATAAGTTTTCAAAAAATCCACTAATTCTTCATCTTCATTAGAGGTAGTTTTCTTCATAAATTAACTCCTTGTAATTCCAAAAATTGACGTAAACTTTTTCGGGCGGTAAATAATCTTGATTTAACTGTACCTAGGGGAATAGAAAGAATTTCGGCAACTTCCTTTTGAGGCATATCTTCCAAATCATGTAATACTACTACTGCACGATGTTCGAGATTTAGATTTTGCAAAGCTGATTGTATCAACTCCTGATAATGCAATTGTAATAAATCTGTTTGATGGTGATTGCGAGATTTCTGCTTTACTAGATCTGTTTGAGCTACTTGACGATGATGATCTCGCTTACGAGCTAAACTATGATCTGAAGCCACATTCCAACAAATACGATAAAGCCATGTGGAAAAGTATTTTGCCTCCCGTAACTTAGGTAATGCTTTCCAAGTTTTTTAAAATACCTCCTGTTGTAAATCATCGAGTAATTCGCTACCGCATAATTGATATAAAGTAGCCCTAACTTTGTGTTGATACCGTTGGTAAAGTAAACGAAAAGAATTTTCATCGCCCTTTTGGCATTTTCGCACTAACTCCAAATCAGTCATCTCACCATGATTATTAGCTAAGACTTTCATCACCTTTATTTTTTGCTGATACACTCTTTTAGACGTTGAAGGGGTGCAAAAGGTTCATTTTTTAGAAAAAGTAAAGTTTTTCTAAATTCTAGTATTAAGCTTTTTAATAGGGAATAACTGGCGAATGATTAGTTTTTTCATCCCTGATACCTAATACCTCAAATTAACAATTAATTCTATTGCTATGTAGTAGTAATTAATGCTTATGATTTCATTAAAACACTTTTATATTTGAGATAAATTTCTAATCCAGAGATAGATTGTTTAAATTCTGAAGGAGCTTCAAATTGTGATTCAGGATAATGCTCTCGAAGATCTTGAATAATTAAATAAAAATGAAACCATTGAGTTAATATTTCTAAAAGCCTTTGGAATTGTAAATAAGAATTTTGATGTTTTTGTTTAAGAGCGATATATTGAAGCATTCTAGCATAATCTTCATAGCTAGTTTTTTCTATGGGTAATTCGATAATTTTTCCTAGTTGCTGAAATTTTTTTTCATTAGCTTTTACTAAAATTACAATATCTTGAAAATCTCTTAAATCTCTACCTAGTAAATATTCTACCATATCAGAAATAACTCGTAAAAGAGAAAAATCTTCAAGTTGATATTTTTTAAATAAGAAAATTAGTCTTAATCCTAACTCATCTTGACGGGCAACAGTTTTTAATGTATCAGCATAAATATTAATAGCATTTTTTCCTTCTTCAGTAGAAATATCAGGTAAAATTTGTGCTAATTTCGCTTCTAATAAAGTGATAAATTTTGCTGGAGATAATTGTTTTTCGAGAAGAGTTAAAACATAATTATAAAATTCTTGTTGCTTACTACTACGATAAGATAATTCTATTTGTTCGATAGTTAGAAAACTATTTTTTGCTTCTACTGCCACACGAAATAAAGCGACATAATTTCTTAAACCCTTATATTCTCCTACTTCCTTAGCGAATAAGTTACTAACTTTGACAAAATCGAGAAAGTCTGATTCTGTAAATTTATCACTATCTAATGCTCTTGCAATGGGTGCTAATAATTTGATTTCTGCCAATACTGCTTGATGATGATCTATCACTTCTTGAGGTATTTTATCATGTTCTTTATGAATGATAGATTCAATTTTTTCTAACATACTTCTGTCACCCCATAGTGGTTTATTCCACCAAGGTTCAAGATTTTTTTGTGATTTACTATTTTCCATCACACTCTAATTATTGATATTTACATTGCTTATTATCTCAATTATAAGTCAAAAAGACCAATTATAATGATTCAGTTATTCTTATATAATCTTGATATTTAAAGTAGATAGATTCTCCGGGTATATTTTCAATAAATTTAGGAGAAACTCGATATTTATGACTAGGATATTCGTGTCTAATTTCTAAGATTGTTAAATAATGTTTATGCCACTTATTAACATTTTCTATTAATTGCTGAAAACGATAAATATTATTTTCATAGCGAGATAATAAAGCAATATATTGAATAATTTTTGCATAGGTAATAAATTGGGTTTCAGTATGAGGAATTCCAATTAATTGCCCTAATTTATCTAATTCTTCATAATTAACTTTTACCATCAAAACTAAGGCTTTTAAGTTACTTAAGTCTTGTTTTTTTAGTTGTTTAAGAATAATATTAATGGTATTAAAAATTGTATAATCAGAAATGTGATATTTTTTAAATAAAAGTAATAAACTTAATCCTATAGGATCTTCTTCAATGGCATTTAAAGCACTTTGATATGATAATAGAGCTTTTTTTGTAGGCTCATTATGAATTATTTTACAAAGTTTTTCAATTTCTATGGTCACAAGTTGTTTAAAAAGTATCGGATCTGAATTAGTATTTAATTGTTCTTCAATTAAGTTATATAAATCTACTTGAGTTTTCCCTTGAAAATCTAACTCAATTCTATTAATAGTCCTAAAATGATGAATATTTTTACTGGCAAAAATAAAAATTTTAATGAATGTTTGTAAACCTTTATAGTCATCTAAATTATTGTCTATTTTATGTTTAATACTCATAAATAATAGAAATTCAGCAGAATATTGCTCATTATCTAGCATTCGTAAAGTTGGTACAATTCTCTCTAATTCTTCTAATTCTGTATCATGTAATGACAATGCTAATTCAGGCACTTGTTGTGGATTTAATACCCCTAAAATTCGTTCGATAAAACTTACTCCTCCGAAAAGAGGGCGATTCCACCAAGGTTTTGATTCAGAAGGAAAATTATTGATCATTACTAAATTATAAGGACGATACAAGACATTGCTTAAATTAAGATGAAATTATAACATTTTCAGGAAATGGAAGATAGTTAATATATTTCTTCTTTTTGGGCAATGCCATTCAACCGATAATTATTTATGCACCAACAGCTTCTTTAGCGGCGTACATAACTTCAAGAGTAATTTCATTGAAACCTCTTTCTCTAGCAAATTTTTCTGTATTTCGTTTAACCTTACCACGAACAAAACCGGGTACTTTATTTAATTCTCCCTGTGCTTCTTTCTGCCAATTTAAGCCAGAATCCGCCGATATACCTTTGGTTATAACTTCTTTTGTGTCGTGACCGCCGAAGATTTCTAATAAATGATCTTCCATACCTAAAGTAAAGGAATTATACACTAAATCAGTGATTTGGTTCGTACCTTCATAGCCTAAAAATGGTTTATAACCGATGGGGAAGTTTTGAATATGAATCGGTGCCGCAATTACTCCGCAGGGAATACTTAAACGTTTGCCTACATGACGCTCCATCTGTGTTCCAAATATTGCTCCCGGTTCAAGTTTGGCGATCGCATCGGCAATTTCACCGTTATCTTCACTAATTAAAACGTTGTCGCAATATTCGCTAACTTCTTGTTTAAACCAATCAGCATCATATTTACAATAAGTACCAGCTAAGACGACATGAATACCCATTTCTCTCGTCAAAATTTTTGTCATAGCGGCAGCGTGAGTATTATCACCAAAAACTACAGCTTTTTTACCTGTTAAATTCTGACAGTCGATGGAGCGAGAAAACCATGCAGCTTCGGATACATAAAGGGTTTGATGTTCGATAATAGCTTCATAATCAACATTACCACCTTGAGAGTTAATAACTTCCTGAATTTTACGAATACAACGGGCGGTTTCTACGACACCCATAGGAGTTATATCCACATAATCCATAGCAAATTCTTTTTGTAGATACTTAGCCGTCATTAAACCTAATTCACGGTAAGGAACAAGGTTAAACCATGCTTGAGGAATTTTTTTCAAGTCATGAACCGAAGCACCATCAGGAATGATAAGGTTAATTTCAATACCTAAATCTGCCATTAATTTTTTTAACTCTCGGCAGTCGTGATTATTATGAAAACCTAAAGTAGAAATACCGATAATATTCACCGAGGGATTCTGAGTTTTTTGTGTAACGATGTCACCTTTTTTTTGAGCTTTGGCAATATAGTATTGTATAATCTGCTCTAAAGTACGATCAGCGGCTTGTAATTCATTAACACGATAATGGTTAACATCAGCTAATAAAACATCTCCTTGAGAATCAATTTGAGCTCTTGCGACAAAATTTTCTAAATCTTCCTGTAAAATACTAGATGTACAAGTAGGGGTAAGTACAATTAAATCTGGATTTTCTTCCTTATCCTTTCTTACAATATTATCAACAACTTTCTCTTGAGAGCCTCTTGCCAATACATTGCGATCAACTACACTGGTAGTAACAGGGGTAAAATTTCTTTCTCTTTCCAACATTGAGCGCATCACGTTAAAATAATCATCCCCTAGGGGTGCGTGCATAATAGCATGAACATTTTTGAAAGAACTAGCAATTCTGAGAGTGCCAATATGTGCGGGGCCAGCATACATCCAGTAAGCTAATTTCATAGAATCATATCTCCGTAAGTGAGCAAAAAAAATCTTCTTTTTTCTAGTGTGCTATTTTCTTTGACTTCCAGAGATTTTCAGTTACAAATATTCACTTTACAAAACTTAAAATAGTCAGGTTTCAGGCTTTAAAGAATGAGTTTATAGACTATTCAATAAATTTCTTGCAGAAGTCGAGTAATGAGTAATGAGTAATAAGTAATAAGTAATAAGTAATAAGTAATAAGTAAAGTTTTCCATCCTAAAATAGATTTTACTTTTTATTTTGCAAGAGGTATAAATATTCCTAATTACTATCTCACCAAAAATTTTATAGTCACTGAGTTTAGTTATTTGGTTGCTTCTAAATAAATATATTCTAAAGTAATATTCTTTTTTGTAATAGAAGTTAAATTGATGTCACTAAAAAGGTTAATAATTTCTCCTAATTCTAATGATTTATCTATTAAAAATACTAATTCTCCTTGATAATAACGATGATTAAAACCTAGTTTTTTTCCTTGTAAAATTGCTTTTTCTTTTTCATCTGTTTCGATAAAAACAAGCTCTTTCGCAGGGATTATTTGTTTTAATTGACTTAAACTACCTTCTAAGATGATTTTTCCATCTTTTATTATTCCTATGCAATCGCACAACTTTTCAGCTTCATCGAGGAAATGAGTAGTTAATAAAATAGTAATTCCTTGATGTTTTAAACTTAAAATTAATTGCCAAATTTCGTAACGAGATTCGATGTCTAAACCTGTACTGGGTTCATCTAAAATAAGTAATAAAGGAGAATGTATTAAAGCCATGGCAATATTAAGCCTTCTTTGCATACCACCACTTAAATTTGCCACAGTTACGTCTTTTTTTTCTAATAAGTTAACAGCCTTTAAATTTTGATAAATAGCAGTTTTTAAAAGAGTACTTTTTAAGCCATAAATTTTACCAAAAAAATCTAAATTTTCCGCACAAGTAAGCTGATTATAAAGTAAATTTTCTTGAGGTGCAACTCCTAATAAATATTTTGATTTTTGACTTAGTTTATAATTATTAATTAATATTTCCCCTGAATCATAAGTTAATAAACCACAAATAAGATTAATCGTCGTAGTTTTTCCTGCACCATTACTTCCTAATAAACCATAAATTTCTCCTGAATTAATGTTTAAATTAAAGTCATTTAAAACCTTATTTTTGCCATAAAATTTAGTCAAGTTATTTATATTTAACATAATTCCTGATATTATCTATATTTATCCTAATTTATTACTAGATAATTGAAGATTAAAAAATAAATTTGTAAATGTTACCATAGTTGAATAGTAAAAACTGACTATTAATATTACATAAAACCTCTTATTAAGATTGTTTAAGAAGTCTAATTTCTTCTGTTAACTCTACAATGCGTTTAGCTTGACTTCGTAAAGTTAATTGCGTGGCTACCCTTGTTAATAATTCTGGTTTTTTAAAAGGTTTAGTGACGTAATCAGAAGCACCAAGACTATACCCTTGTTTTAAGTGATGTTCTTCTTGACTAGCAGTAAGGAAAATAACGGGAATACCTTGATAATCAGGATTGGATTTGATTTTTTCACATACTTCTAAACCACTCATATCAGGCATCATCAAGTCTAAGAGAATTAAATCAGGGGTTAAGACATTTAATTTTTCTAAAGCATCTTTTCCGCTTAAAGCGACACTGGTTTGATAATTTTCAGCTTGTAAAATATAGGATAATAATTTTAAATTTTGTTTCAAGTCATCTACGATTAAGATAACTGATTCTTTTGTCTTAATTAATTCTGATGAATACATATCTATGTTAGATTTTAATTTATATACTCTTAGAAATCTTCAAAAAAATCATCTGTAGCAGTATTTAATAAATTTTCTCTGATTTCCTGCCAATGGATTTTAGTAATGATGGAGTCTTGTTTAATTTTACCTTGATTAAGCCAGACAATTCTAGTGGCAAAATCTTTTAACCAGTTTAAATCATGATTTACTACAATCATTGTTATGGCTAAATTTTCACTGAGATTAATTAATTTTTCCTTTAACCAATTAGCTTTACCCGTATCTAAAGCTGACGTTGGTTCATCTAATAGTAATATTAAAGGTTGCATTATTATACCACGAGCGATGGCGACTAACTGTCTTTGTCCGAGAGAAAGTTCTAACTCTTGACGTTGTAACCATGAATCAGGAATAGATAATTCATTTAAACACCATGATAATCGTTGAGTAATTTCTGTAGCAGCTAATTTTTGCAATTGTAAAGGATAAGTTAAAGCACATTGTACCGTCATTCCGAGTAATTTAGGTTCTTGAGGTACTAAAACTATTTTTGTTCTTAATTCTAAGGGATTGATGACATTAATGGATTTTTGTTGAAAAAAAAATTTACCTTGATTAGGAGAATGTAAATAATTCAATAATTTTAATAAAGTCGTTTTTCCTGCACCACTACTGCCAAGAATGCCTAATCTTTCTCCTTTTGACATTGAAAGAGAAATATTTTCAAGTAATGGGATTTGATGGTTATGAGTCCATAAACTGACATTTTCTAATCTTAAAATAGTCTGAGAATCTAAATTTGAGTTTAGCATCTTATAGATTAATATATAATTATTTTGATTTCGGTAATTTTCGCCGAATTTGTTATTATAAAAACTTTAAGGTAAGAGTGAGTTTATCATGGGATATGTAAATGTTTTTTCTAAACTAGATCAAGATATATCAATTCAAATAAAAAGTTTACAAGCAAAACAACAAGAATTAATTGAAAAGAAAAAAAACTTATTAGCTACTAAACAAAAAATTCAAGGTTTTCTTTCCGATGCCCAAGAAATTAAAAAAACTTTAGAATTTGAGCCAGATTTAATTAAGTCTTTACATATGGAATTAAATAAGATTTTTACCTCTAATATACCTATCAAGAAAGAAGAAAATATTGCAGCTAATCTTGAATATTCTAACGAAAACATTAACAATAATAAAGTAGTAAATAACTCCAGTAATCTTCCTCCTGAAGAAGAATCTCTTAAAATTTTTAAATTTATTGACTCCCAAGGTAAAAATACTTCATTTTAAATAATTTGACAGTTGACAATTTTGACCTTTTTATGGTTATTTTTTCTATTATCTATTATTTTTTTATTGTTGATATTTTATTTATGAATCAAGAAAATTTAATTCCCGTTGTGGTTAATGGTGCGGCGGGAAAAATGGGCAAAGAAGTTATTAAAGCCATCGCCTCTTGTGATGATATGATATTAGTCGGTGCAGTAGATCAAAATCCTGCTTTATTAGGGGAAGATATAGGATTAGTGGCTGGTTGTGGAGAGTTAGAAATTCCTATCCTTAATGATTTACAAAGCGTGTTAGTGTTGGCTACTCAACATAAAATACAAGGGGTTATGGTAGATTTTACTCATCCTGATAGTGTTTACGAAAACGTCAGAAGTGCCATTGCTTATGGAATACGACCTGTAGTCGGTACAACTGGACTATCATCTGAGCAAATTCAAGACTTAGCTGATTTTGCTGATAAAGCCACTACTGGAGTATTAATTATTCCTAACTTTTCTATTGGTATGGTGTTGATGCAACAAGCGGCTATTCAAGCTGCCCAATATTTTGATCATGTAGAGATACTTGAATTACATCATAATCAAAAAGCTGATGCCCCTAGTGGCACTGCCATTAAAACCGCTCAGATGTTATCAGATTTAGGTAAAAGTTACAATCCTCCCTTAGTAAAAGAAACGGAAAATTTAGCAGGTGCTAGAGGAAGTATTTGCGGTGATAACATTCGTATTCATAGTGTACGTTTACCCGGTTTAATTGCCCATCAAGAAGTGATTTTTGGGGCACAAGGAGAAATTTATACCTTACGTCATGATACCAGTGATCGCTCTTGTTATATGCAAGGAGTATTGTTGTCTATTCGTAAAATTGTGGAATTAAAATCCTTGGTTTACGGCTTAGAAAAAATACTGTAAAATAGTTGGGATTCTTAATTTCTAATTCCTCCTTTCTTTTCTAATTATTAATTTTTAATTTCTATCCACCATTCTCCTAAATTCATAACATCTTGATGAATATCTTTTAATTGTTTCAAATATTCATCAGGGGAAAGAAAAGGTTTATTTTCCTCTAGTTTTTTAAGTCTTATTTGTGCTAATAACCAAGGTTTAGAAATCCCATCAATGCTTTCAATATATTTTGCTAAATTTTCACTATTTGTCATAGAAAATGTTTATTTAATTCTTTTTAATTAATTAGTTTATGTTAGATATTCTATCTTTTTTTATTCCTCTAAATTTACCTATTGTTTATAGTCAAAATATCACTCAAAATAGTGAGATAATTAGTGAAGATAATAATACTTTACGCCCTTTACAAGGAAAATTAAATAAAATACCAGTATTTAACAGTAATAGTCCAGAATTAGTATTAGGAGAAGGAATCTTACTTTCTACTTTTCCTCAAGATAACAAAACTTATCCCGAAGCACACTTAAATTTTGCTTTTCAAGGAAGATTTGATATTTTTGCCCATCATGTAGCAAAACCACCGACAGAAGATGATCAAAGAACTTTATATTTAGGAATCATTATACATAATCCTAACGCCGAAACTGTAACTATTAAAACTTTTGAAGCGGCAAGTTATTTAAGTCAACCCGATGCACCTTTTATCACTTTACCCTCGAAAATAGAAGGAAGTAATATATATGCAGGGCCAGGTAGTCGAGTTATGGGAGATATTTTGCAAGGAAAACGTCAAGAAATTTTCCCTCCGGAAATCATAATTGGGGCAGGGGAAAGTAAAATGTTACTAAATTTGCCAATTCCAGTACAAACTTTAACACCGCCTATTAACGGACGTTCTACTTATATGAGATTATATAGTAGCGGTAAAGTATATTTAGCTAGTTTAGCGATGTATCAAGACACCGAAAACAATCCCCCTACTCTGTCTCAATGGCAACAACTTTTAGAAAATCAACCGTTATCATTTCCCCGTGACAAGGCGCCAACTCCACCAGAAGCATCAGGAAACAGAATTTATGGTAGAGTCGCAGGAGTTTCTGAGGGTAATTTATGGAAAACTGACTTAACGGATTCTTCTTCAAAGGAAATTCTAACTATTCCTAACTCTGGGGAGGCTTTTTCTTACGGTTTGAGTACTTTAATTGGTGGTACACTAGGAATAAATCAAATTCAAACAGCACCTATGTTAGTAAGATACCCAGATACTGCTTACAGTGCCCACGGTAATTATGGAGTACAATATAGCTTAACTTTACCTTTGTTTAATTCTAGTAAGGATAGTAAAACTGTTAATATAGCCATTTCTACTCCCATAAAACAAGATACCCTCGGAGTAAATTTTTTCAATCCACTGCCTACACAAACTTTTTTTCGAGGTTTAGTACAAGTAAAATATAATGGTGAAAATAATATTCCTCGTCTAAAATATTTTCATTTAGTGCAAAAAAGAGGAGAAAAAGGCGAAAATTTAGTTAGTATAATCATGCCTTCTCAGTCAAAAAAATTAATATCTGTTGATTTTCTTTATCCTCCCGATGCCACTCCTCCACAAATTTTGACAGTTACTACTGAATAACTTACTTTTAATTTAAGGTATTAGGTGTCGAGGATGTTTAATTCTTCAAAAGGTTGTTTAATCCAATAATCTTTCGAGGTTATACTGTGATAAAAAGTAGCTTGATATTGACTATGAGATTTTTGCCATATCACTGCGGTATCAACTTTTACTTTCCATGTGTCTTCTAACATTTTTTTGATGATTGTCATCGTTACTCCCGTATCTAATAAATCATCTACTAATAAAACGGTATTTTCAGGAGAGTTAATATAAGATAAATTTCCCGATAAAAATTGTTGTTGTTGATTATCTTTTGAATAACTTTGAGTCACTATTACAGATAAAGGTAATTGTAATCTTCGAGAGAGATAATCTCCTAAATAAAACCCCCCTCTAGCAATGGCAATTATCTGAGAATAAGATTTTTGATTTTTAATAATAGCAGTAGCAACTACTTCACAATATTCTCGAAATTGTTGCCATGTAAATTTTAACTCTTTTTTATTTTCATCAATTTCTGTCATAATCAAATAGTTATCATTTTTTTAGTATAAACTAAAGTTTAAAGGTAATAATGATATTAAAATAGTTTTTTGTCAATAACTACTTAATTTTTAAAACTTATATCTTTTGTAAAGTTTTCTTTATCTTTTAACTTTTTTCTTCTTTTTATTAATCATAAACTTTAATGGATATTATTAACGAATGAAAACAACAGAAAAGTCTCAATTAGTCAAAAATAATAATAATGTCAAACTAATTTTGATAATCATAGGTTTATTAATATCTGTTTACTTAGGTTTAATAATAGTTAGTAAAATTAATGTCAATATTTTATGGTTTAAAGAAGTTAATTACTTAGAAATTTTTTGGAAAACTTCTTTTACTAAGTTATTTTTATGGCTAATTACTTTTCTTATTTGTATTTCTTTTTTATCTGTTAATTTTATAATTGCTAATCAACAAAAAAAACAACAGAAAAACTTTAGAGTTAATGATAAATTATTAAAAGATAAACAATATTCTCAATCCCCTGAATTAAAATTAAAATATTTATTCCCAATTATTATTAGTTTTTCCCTCTTAATTAGTATTAGTATTATTTACTATACGAAAATAATTAATAAAATTTATTATGTTTCCCTTGATTTACCAAATTTAGCATCGAATATTCCTAAACCTTTTCAATTAAATAATTTACCTGAGATAACTAATAATATTTTTCAAGAAAGTTGGGTAATTATTGTAATTATTATTTTTGTTACTTTATTAATCTTGAAAACTGAGTTATGGTTAAAAATTATTGCTGTTTATTATAGTTTTTTATTTGCTTTTATTTTATCTGGATATTGGGGAACTTTTTTACAATATATTCATAGTATTCCTTTTAATGATCAAGATCCCATTTTTTACAAAGATTTAAGTTTTTATATTTTTAAGATACCTTTTTTACAAATAATTAGTTTATTATTACAAGGTTTATTTATTTATACTATTGTCGCTGTAACATTAATTTATTTGTTATCTAATAATAGTATTTCTGACGGTAAATTTAAAGGATTTTCTCGTTATCAATTACAACATTTATATGGTTTAGCTGCATTATTAATGATCATTTTAGCAGCGATTCATTGGTTAAATCGTTATCTACTTTTATTATCTCCTGAAGGAGTAGTTTATGGTGCAAGTTTTACGGATATTTATATTAGTTTACCCAGAGAAACCATCGCTAGTATTTATGCTTTAATAATGGCAATTTGGTTATTAATTAAGTCAATTACTGGTTCAGGAAAAAAAAACAGATATAATTTTAAAAATAATAATAAAACTATTTTATCTTTTTCAGTTATCCCTTTTATTTTATATTTTAGTTTATATTCTTTAGGACTTTTATTAGGTGTTTTGGTGCAAACAATGATTGTACAACCTAACGAATTAGCTTTAGAGAAACCTTATATTATTCATAATATCAAAGAAACGAGAACAGCTTTTAATTTAGACAAAATTGAAGTAAAAACCTTTAACCCTGAAGGTAATTTAACCATTGAAGATATAGAAAAAAATTATCTTACTATTAATAATATTCGTCTTTGGGATACTCGCCCCATTTTACAGGCTAACCGTCAATTACAACAAATTCGCCCTTATTATGTATTCTTTGATGCTGACATTGATCGCTATAATATCGAAATTAAAAGAGATTCAGGAGAAAGTCAAGGAATAAATAAACAAGTAATTATTGCAGGAAGGGAATTAGATTCTCAATTATTACCATCTCAAGCACAAACTTGGGTAAACCAACATTTAGTTTATACTCATGGTTATGGTTTCACCATGTCTCCCGTTAACCGTGTGGCAGAAGGTGGCTTACCCTACTATTTTATCAAAGATATTGGCACACCAGAAGATCCAGGGGCATTAAAAACTACTTCCGAAGGAGTAAGAAATAGTATTCCTATTTATCGCCCTCGAATTTATTATGGAGAGGTTACAAATGATTATGTGATGACAAATACAAAAGTTTCTGAGTTTGATTTTCCTAGCGGAGAAGAAAATGTTTATCACACCTATGACGGAGAAGGTGGTATTTATCTTAATTCTTTTGGGCGTAAATTGTTATTTTCTCTGTATTTAAAAGATTGGCGAATGTTGTTAACTAATAACTTTACTTCAGAAAGTCGTATTTTATTCCGTCGCAATCTTAGAGAAAGATTAAGTGCCATAACACCTTTTTTATATTACGACAGGGATGCTTATTTAGTGGCAGCAAAAGGGAGTAACGAAGAATCGAATCATTTATATTGGTTAATAGATGGTTATACTATATCAGATCATTTTCCTTATTCAGATTCCGGTGATAATAATTTTAACTATATCCGTAACTCTGTCAAAGCGTTAATTAATGCCGAAGATGGTGACGTTACCTTTTATATTAGCGATGAAAATGATCCTATCATCAAGGTATGGAAAAAAATCTTCCCCAATTTATTCCAGCCATTAAATGCGATGCCCAAAGATATTAAACAACATATTCGCTATCCTGTAGATTTTTTTAATACTCAATCCGAGAGACTATTAACTTATCATGTAACTGATCCTCAAGTATTATACAACAGAGAAGATCAATGGCAAGTACCAGAAGAAATATTGGGAAATGAAATACTTTCTATGCAACCCTATTATTTAATTATGAAATTGCCTATTGCACAGCAAGAAGAGTTTATCTTATTACACCCTTATACTCCCGTATCTCGCCCGAATTTAATTGCATGGTTAGCGGCAAGATCTGATGATGAAAATTATGGCAAACTGTTGTTGTATCAATTTCCTAAACAAAGATTAGTTTATGGTCCTGATCAAATACAAGCCTTAATTAATCAAGATCCTATCATATCAGGTCAAATCTCTTTGTGGGATCGCCAAGGTTCAAAAGCAATACAAGGGCATTTATTAGTGATACCGATAGAAGAATCTTTATTATATGTAGAGCCAGTATATATTGAAGCCGATAAAAATAGTGTACCAACTTTAGCAAGGGTAATCGTGGTTTATGAAAATAAAATTGTCATGGCAGAAACTTTAAGAAAAGCCTTGGATAATATTTTTAGTGATGGTAAACCTGATGATTCTCCGATTATTCGTTTTTTGGAAAATTCTTCCATTAATTAGGTTTAAAATAGATAATTTATTTTAGTGAGGTTAATTTTATGATGGGTTTAAGTTTAAGATTTCAGTCAGTTGCTTCTAAACTTCGGATACTTAATTTTAATGCTAAGGATTTAAACGAAGAGTATTTATTTCAAGTCATTAAACAATATTTACCTAAAGAGTTAGACAAAGCCATTCAAAAACGCTGTGATTTGACGGATTCTGCTACTTTATGGGAAATTCTTGGTATTGATGGGGTTATTCTTTTAGAAAATCAAGAAGGTAATTTAATTCGTGTGGGTGTTTCTTTAGTAGATAATGAAAATAAAGCTAGAAACCTTCTCTATGATACAAAAAGAAAAGAAGGGGTTTTAATTCGTCAGGCTTTAAACATCTCACAATATTGGATTTTTCTTGTCAAATGGAAAGATTTTCCTGAAGAGGAGGAATGGATTGATATTCTTTATGATGAAATTGATAATTCTGCCAATCCTTCCGATTGTCGCTTAATTATCCTTTAAATGTTTAATTCTTCACCTAAACAATTTGGATTTATGAGTACTGCTATACCATCGGAATAAGGCTTTACCTAATAATTGAGAATCATGACGCACATAACTACTGTCTAAATCTTGACTCATGACATTACCTTGTACTATTCTTCTACCTAGTTTAACTACTTCTTCTCGATCAAGATATACTGGATGACAGTGTTTTGCTGCATATTTTCTTAATATCTCTTGTGATGGCGATCGCCCTTGTACTAAAATAGCATCAAATATTTTACCACCACAAACATGATCAATAGCGCGAATATGATCACTAACAGTAAAACCATCGGTTTCGCCTTTTTGAGTCATAATATTACAAACATAAATTTTAGGAGCAGAACTTTTAATAATAGCTTCTCGAATTTCAGGAATTAATAAATTAGGAATAATGCTAGTATAAAGGCTACCCGGTCCTAAGATGATATATTGTGCTTGTTGAATAGCTTTAATTACCGCAGGAGTAGCTGGAGGATTAGGGGGATTGCAACCAACCTCAATAATTTTTCCGCCGACTTCAGGAATATTAGACTCTCCCTCAACAATTTTTCCGTCGGCAAATTTTGCCCATAAACTGACATCAGAAAGAGTAGCAGGTAAAACTTTACCTTTAATAGCTAATACTTTTGAACTAGCATCGATAGCACCTTCTAAACTTCCTGTAATGTCATTTAAAGCCGTTAAAAATAAATTACCAAAACTATGGCCATTTAAGCCTTCTCCTGCGGTAAAACGATATTGGAATAATTCCGTTAATAACTTTTCTTCATCAGCCAAAGCAGCGATACAATTACGAATATCTCCCGGAGGTAACATTCCCATTTCTCGGCGTATTCTACCTGAAGAACCACCGTCATCGGCTACAGTAACTACAGCAGTAATATTAGCACTATAATATTTAATTCCTCGTAATAAAGTTGATAAACCTGTGCCACCGCCGATGGCAACTACTTTTGTACCACGATTGAGACGACGATAATTCCAAAGAACGTCAATAAGTTCTTCTTCATTATCAGGCTTTAAAACTTCAGTAATTGAGCCAAAAGTGCGAGTTTGTCCCCAATATAATAAAAATAAACCTAAAATGATCACCACAGGACCAGAAATATAATTAGGGATATTGTTAGTAATTTTATTCAGAAGAGCAATAATAAAATCCAGAAAACGGTAAATAGGAGTCAATTTAGTCCAAATAGCGATACCTAAAACCGTAAATATAATGCCAATCACGCTAGTCAGTAACCATCTTTTAACGAGAATACCAGGGGATAACCATTTATATAAGTGATTGACTCTTTTTCGACCTTTTGGATTGTTAACCATAGTTTAAGGATTATAACTATTAATTCCTGATATGCTAATAGATTATAATTTATCTTCACTCATATCTAACCTCAGTGAATCATAAAATTTTTAGTGGAATAGGGAGATAGGAGACAGGAGAAAGGGGATAATAGAAAGAATTGTTTTAAACATTAGTTAAATTGATTCTCAGGAATATTTTACTAAATTTAATTTTTGAGGATGAATAAAATTTTGTTAGCTATAACGATACAAACCCTTTCAAAATAAGATTTTTTACAGTTTACTAAGGGAAATTTAGCACAAAGAAAAGAGAAAATAGTTTAAGAATTAATTACTCCCTTGACGGTATCGACAAAAAGTTGATGATCAACTATGGGTTTAGAAATGTAACCATCAGCGCCACTTTCCGCTAAAAAATTTTCTTTATCTCCTTGCATAGCATGAGCAGTTACAAGGAAAATTGGAATATGTTTAGTTTTGTTATCAGCTTTTAAAAGTTGAGTGATTTTGATACCATCAACGGCTTTTCCTTCGTAGTAGCTATTACCTAAAGAAACATCCATTAAAATAACATTAACATTACCAGATTGTGCGATGGTGATTACTTCATCAACGTTTTCTGTACCTTTTACCTCAAATCCTCCCCTTTTTGTGAGAATTTTAGAAAAAACTTTCATATTAATAGGATCATCTTCAACAATTAAAACTGTACTCATGTATGGCTTAAATAAACTTTCTCATTATGTTTGATAGACTGAAAAAAGTCAACTATAGGACGAGGATAATTAACCCCTAATTGTATTTTAAGTTGTTTTTGTTCTTGGGGTGATAATTTCCAAGGTTGGTGAATTTTCTCTCCTTTGATAGCTGAAATTTCGGGCAACCAATGACGCAAATAATCCCCGTGATAGTCATAATCTAAAGATTGTTTAGGGATATTAAAATAACGAAAACCTCTGGCATCATTACCAATTCCTGCGGTATAATTCCAATTTCCCCAGTTGCTACACACATCATAGTCGATTAATAAAGATTCAAACCATTGTGCCCCCATTTGCCAATTTATGCCTAAATTTTTGGTTAAAAAACTAGCTACATTTTGTCTGCCACGATTAGACATAAAACCTGTGGTTTTTAATTCTCTCATGTTAGCATCTATTAAAGGATAACCTGTTTGTCGCTCGCACCATGTTTCAAATATTGACCAATTTTCTTGCCAAGGTAAAGAAATATTTTGTAAACCAGATTTATAAAAAATTTTATTGCCGTATTTAACTGCGATAAAACGGAAAAAATCTCGCCATAATAACTCAAAAATTAACCAATAAGTGGAGTCATTTTTAACTCTTTCTTGTTCATATTTTTTTACTTCTTCATAAATATAACGAGGAGATAAACAACCATGGGCTAACCAAGGAGAAAACTTAGAAGAATAGTCACTACCTAACATTCCATTACGGGTTTTTTTATATTCTTTTAAACAGTCTTTTTCCCAAAAATAATTTTTTAATCTATTAATACCTTCTATTTCTCCACCTTTAAAATTTAAAACCGATTTTTGACTAGCTTCATATTCTTCTAAACCTAAGTTTTGCAGAGTAGGAATATCTCCTATATTAATATTAGGAATAGAGGGTAATTTTTCAGGAGTTTTTAATGTAGAATATACCTCACTTTTTTTTTCAATTTCTTTTCTAAAGTTAGTAAATAAGTCAGGAATTTCTGCTATTTCGTAAGGCAATTGTTGAGGGTGATATAAAGTTGACTGCCACACAGATTTTACTTTAATTTTTGCTTGAGTTAATGCTTTAACTAACTTTCTCTCAACCTTAATTTCTTCGGCGGTAGCTTCTTGGGAAAAACAAACTAAATCAATTTGATAGTTAATAGCAATATCAGGGATAATTTCTTCAGGTATTCCTTTTCTAAGGATTAAATTACTACCTATTGTTTGCAAAGATTTCCTTAAATCTGTTACTGCTTCTAATAAAAATTTTGCTCTAAATTTACCTGTTTTTGGAAAGCCGAAAGATGTAGTTTGAAATTGTCTTTCATCAAAACAATAAATTGGTATAATCATCTCAGGATTTTCCTCTATCGCATCAATTAAAATTTCTTGATCATGAATTCTTAAATCATTACGAAACCAGATTAAAATTTTAGTCATTTTACTTTGTAATTCTTTTTAATAACGATTTTTTCTTTTTTATTATAATCTACTCAAAACCGCTTTGTGATAAGATTATTTTTATTTATATTATTTTGTTAGACTATTTTTAATAAAAGTTTAGCAACTTAATTTATTTTTTCATTAATCCTTATTTGTTTATTTTGTGAACAATGTTCACTTTATTTTTATGTTAGAAAAAACCATAGATTTTTTTCATGAATCAGTTTTGCCCCAAGAAATTATTAATAGTTTAAGTATTGTTGATAATGGTCATTATTTAGATGCAACTTTAGGTGGAGGAGGTCACACTAATCTTATTTTAGCTCATAATAATACTATTAAAGTTACTGCTATTGATCTTGATATTCAAGCCATTAATTTTACTCAAAAAAAGTTAAAAAATTATGAAGATAGAATCAATTTTTGGCGAGGAAATTTTGCAGATTATCAACCTTTAAATATCGAATTTGACGGTATTATAGCAGATTTAGGTGTTAGTTCACCTCAATTAGATCAGGCAGAAAGAGGTTTCAGTTTTCGTCATGATGGTGATTTAGATATGCGCATGGATACCAGTCAATCTCTGATGGCAAAAGATATTGTTAATCGTTGGCAAGAAAAACCTCTAGCTGATTTAATTTATCTTTACGGTGAAGAAAGGTTATCCCGTCGCATCGCTAAAATTATCATTGAAAAACGTCCTTTTTCTACTACTCGTCAATTAGCTGAAGCTATTGCATCTTGTGTACCTAGTAAGTATCGTCATGGTAAAATACATTCTGCTACTCGAACTTTTCAGGCGTTACGAATTAAAGTTAACGAAGAATTAGCTTCTTTAGAAAAATTTTTACAAATAGCTCCGAATTGGCTAAAATCAGAGGGCAAAATTGCGGTAATTAGTTTTCATAGTTTAGAAGATCGTATCGTTAAAAATCAATTTCGAGATCATCCTAATCTAAAAATTATCACGAAAAAACCTATTATACCTAGTATAGAAGAACAAAGATTAAATCCTCGCTCAAGATCAGCAAAATTAAGAGTTGCAGAAAAAATTTGAGAAAATTAATCAGAATATTAACATTATTATAAATTGACTTTAGGCTGTATAAACTAATTTATTAGAATAAAAAGTTGTTAAGTTTTAAGTATTAGGGATTAGGGTGAAAATTATCAATCAAGATTAAATCTTGAAACAAATTAAAATCTCTATTCAAATTAAGTAATAAAAATATTAAACTTTCTAAAAATTAACTAAAAAAAACCGAAGTAATTTGATGTTTATTTAAAATCACTTAACCTAAATTTTAATACATAATAACTTCAATGTTTTTTGATCATCTTTTCCTTATCTAACATTCAAATTACTATAGGAAATTATGATTATTTTAATTGTAACTGTTTATATTATTGAGAAAAGTAAACAATTATAAATTAAATTGATCAACTTAAAATTTATGATAGATAATTAACAGTAAATAATTTACTACTTTTTTATGATTTTCTCTTTTTTATCGGTTAAAAAATTAACTGCTTTAGGTTTAAGTCTTTTTACTTTAACTGCTTTAGATATTCCTAAAGTATATTCTGCGGAAAATATTTTTGCTGTTTATACTCCTTTCATTGCCTCCTTGAGAGTTGAATCTTTAGAACAATTTGTCAAAGATGGTACAGTAAATCAAAATTTAGGGCGTTATTTATCTTTTGCTAAAGTTAATGATGAGCAAAAAGCGGAATTTAGAAAAGTCTTAAGTACGCCTGTAACTGTCGATCCTGTATTACTTTCCAGAGTTCTCAACACAGAAGAAGCCGTAAGATTACTTAACTATTTTGGCAGTGTAATTAACATTAGAGGAGGAAGTAATGGGAAATATATATTGCGTGGTGCATTGATTAAGGCGGCAATGGAAAAAGATGGTTTAAGTTTAATGAATGTAATTCGTAACTTAGCTGTAGATGTACAAATTAATATTCCCCAAGCACTTAAGTATAGTGAGCAAATTGCTTTAGTAGTGGAAGCTAGTGAGTTATTTGCCCAAGAAATAGCCAATTTAGCTACAAAAGAAGCAAAAAGTGCTGAAGCGGTTGGTTTTTCTCAATTAGCGGATATTCGACAAACAGGAAAAATTGCTGTTACTAATACGACTTTAAATTTATATGATACTAAAAGAAACAGACGATTTTACGTTAAAATATATCATCCAAAAGAGTTACAACAAAATAATCCTGTAATTATACTTTCTCATGGTTTGAGTTCCCGTCCTGAAGATTTTGCTAATATAGCTAACCATTTAGCTTCTTATGGTTATTTGGTGGCAATGCCTCAACATATTGGCAGTGATATTATACAAACGGAAAATTTTATTGCTGGTATGAGTCGTCAGATTTTTTATGTGGAAGAATTTATTAATCGCCCTTTAGATATTACATTCACGTTGGATGAATTAACTCGTTTAAATCCTAGTCAATTTGGGGGAAAACTGAATTTAGATAGTGTGGGAGTTGCAGGACATTCTTTTGGAGGTTATGCAGCTTTAGCGGTAGGTGGTGCTAAGATTGACTTCAATAATTTAGAAAGAAACTGTAATTTAGCAGTAGGAAATCTTAATACGGCACTTCTACTACAATGTCGCGCTTTAAATTTACCTAGAAAAGATTATGATTTCCGTGATGCCCGTGTCAAAGCGGTTTATACTGTTAACCCCGTTAATGCTTCTATTTTTGGTGCAAACGGTTTAAATGAAGTTAAAATACCAACTTTTTTCGCTGCTGGTAGTTACGATCCAGCTACGCCTTTTGTCTTTGAACAAGCTCGTACATTTCCTTATCTTAATAGTCAAAATACTTATTTTCAGCTACAAGAAGGACAAGCTCACGTTGATTTTTCTCAATTAGATGCTGGTATTAGTGATATGATTCAAACCGTAGGAAATTTAACTTTACCTTCTCCTTATCTATTAGAAGATTATACTAACTCTATGGCATTGGCTTTTTTCAAAGTTCATCTCAGTAATGATGAGAATTATCGAGTTTATCTTCAATCTAGTTTCGGAAAATATTTAAGTGAAGGACAAGAATTTAAAACTCATGTTATTACTTATAAATCTGTACCTGAATTAAGAGAAAAATATGAGGACTTTATTCGACGCAATTATAGTCTTCTTTTTGACCAAATACTCTCTAAAAATTAAAATTATTATGGGCTATATTTAGCCCTTTCAAGTATTTTTAATCTTAAATCGTAATAATTTCTTCTTCTCGAAAATGGGTTTTAAATTTTTTACTAAATTGTACTAAATAAGGAAAATTCGCACTTAACGGCCTTCCTTCCCATTCTGTGATGATTTCAATTAATTCTCCTTCTAAACCCTTTATATCAAAGGCTTCTTTTTTGTGTTCTGGGTGATGATAAACTATTACAGATTCTTCTACTTTAATGCGATCGCCAACTTTCATAGTTAAAATTAATAAGTTTTTATAAAAATACGATATAAGCCCAAAGGCAACTTTATTATTTTTGCATATAGAGTCATATCTGCAAACTATTAACTTTAATAATATTTGTGTCAAATTTTGTTTTGAAGAATTTTAAAGTTAAATTAAGAGTTTTTTTGTTCTTATAACTAATTAGTCATTTAAGAATTAATCAAAGATTTTTCTTGTCGGCGATAATTATTTAATTGTTTTTGATATTGCCAATAAGGATTTATAAGTATCAAAATTAAAGGGAAACCAGTACTTATAATTAGTAATAAAAGAAAAGAATTAGTATTTATAAAACTGAAATTAATCCCTAAACTAATACCAAAAATAGCCGTTAATAACGCTAAGATAAAAGTAGTGATTTTTGAACAATTTTTTTCACCATAAAACTTGATCATCATTCCTGCAATACAAGTTATTATTAAACTAGCTATAAAACCGATAATTAGATCTAAATCTGTACTTAAACCGACAAATCCCACAATTATAATCAGTGAAGATATTGCACCAACAGCTTTTATAAACCAGTCTATTTTAGCAAAACTTGCACCATATCCGCCAATACTTCCAACGATTAATCCTAAAATAAAAGTTAACCAATTAATGATATTAGGGGTAAAATTAACCATAATTCCACTTAACCAACCGCAAATTAATGCAGTAAAAAAAAGTAAAATTAAAGAACCATATAATAAGTTTTTACTCTTAATAGAAGCCGTTTCAAGTCTTAAAGGTAAAATATGATTTTTTTCACCAGAATTAGCTTTGATAACTAATTTTCTTTTATAAATTTTATGGGCTTTTAACTTGTTAGTATTTATGATTATTTGACATTCAATCTGATTTCCTTCAAATTTTTTAGGTTTAAAGGTAATCCAAGGATGATTATGGTCTAACATAATATCATATTTAGAAGGTAAAACTTCCCATTTTCCTAATAAATTTGTGTCCGTAATGGGGTTAATAATAGTAATATTTTGAGTTATTATTTCTCCATAATTATGAGCTTTTAAATCTAATAAATTAGGCGTAAATTTAACATCTGGATTTCTAATAATATCAATATTTTTAATGACATCTAAGGCAGTAATAGCGTCAAGATAACGATGTTGAGGGTTAATTGCTACTATATTTTCTAGCCATTCAATCCATGTTAAACTCATTTGATTAGAAATCAATCCTAATAAATTAAAAGTGCCATCTTGACCTATTAAATTATTAATTTGATCATTTTTTGTGTCAGTAATTAAACAAGCTAAAGTTACTCCAAAACTATAAAGATCACTATTTTTTGTCGGATCTTTTCCTCGTTTTTGTTCTGGGGGAATAAATCCTTTATTTATATTCATTTGTGAGTAAAAAGGACAATTAAGATTTTCTAATTTTGCAAATCCAAAGTTAATTAAATAAACTTGAAAGTTACTATCAATTAATAAATTATTTAAACAAATTTGATTATGAAAAATAGGAAAATTTTGTTCTTGTAAATAAATAAAAATATCAAGAGTAGAAATAACAATTTTTTTGATTTCTTCCCAAGTCAATTTATTAATTAAAGTAACAGGTTGAGTTTGAGGATATTCTTGTACTAAACAAAAACCATTTATAGACTCAAAACAATCTAAATGACGTGGAATTCCCTCATGATTTAAAGATTGTAATAAAGTTAATATTTGTTGATAATCTATATTTTTAGTAGTTTCAGAAAAAGGTAAAGGTGAAATTAAATCCGTTAAAATAACCTGTTGATTGTTGAAATTATTTTGAGCAAGATAATTAATATAAATACCTTCTTCATGGCTTCCTAATTCTTTGATAATATGATATTTTTCTAATAAATTAGAGCTTTGATAATTTTTCATAAAATTTGTACAATACTTAATTTAAAATTAATTCTTATTTTCTGATTATAGGTTTGATTTAAAATCCTTGATACTTTCTTCTTTTTTTCTACAAAAATCTCTTATGAGTTTATCCAATTTTCGGTGGATTTAAAATAAGACTTCTGGCGTTGCTGAATTAAAGTATGATTTTTAGATAAGGTGATGCCGAAGGCACGCTACGCGCACGTATCTTTATTACTCTCTTAAATTATCACAGAGGCGTGCTGTGTACCAGAGCCGACGAGCGATCGCTCGTAACTTG
>NZ_JBGSUU010000054.1:0-25165 GCF_041753295.1 Geminocystis sp. | reverse complement strand
TGATAAATTGAGCCAGTGGTGACACTATTAAGACGAGAACAAGAAGTATCGGTAAAACGCTCATAATGCCCTAAATCTAAATCAGTTTCCGCACCATCATCGGTAACAAATACTTCTCCATGTTGATAAGGACTCATTGTCCCTGGATCTACGTTAATATAAGGATCAAGTTTAAGGATAGAAACGGAATAGTTGCGAGATTTGAGTAAACGTCCTAAACTAGAACCCACAATGCCTTTCCCGATACTAGAAACCACACCGCCTGTTACAAATACAAATTTAGTCATTTTCAATAGTAAATAGTTAAGAATTAATAATCAATAAGTTTTATCCATGACAATCATCGAAAGTAACGACTTGATGACTATATATCAACTGTCTATTGTTCATTGTTCATTGTCAACTGTCAATTATTTATTGTTTATTGTCAACTCTTACCATCCTTCTCACAAGGGAAATATCTTAATTTTTGTCGATTGTGGCTTATTATATTCAAATTATGTTGATTTTACTTAATTTTGATTCTTCATAAAAAAATTTTCGATTTTCCTTGACTTTTTCCTTTTTTTTCGCAATAATATAAAGTATAAATAAAATAATATAAGTCTGAATGTTTAAAAACAAAATTGTTAGGCCTCCCATTCTCTAAATAATAACAAAAATGTCAAATATTGTCAAGGGGATTCTTTGATTTTTGTCGATTTTTTTTTAAAATTAGAGAAAAAGAATTAGAAAAGTGGAATTTGATTACTTTTAATTTCCTGTTGTTTTCCAGTGGATTTTAACACTTCTAAAACTAATCTTATATCAAGGCGTTTTTGCTCTTCTATGATGTCTTTTACTGTGATTATAGAAATTTTATCTACAGGATTACTCATAAATTTACTTCTATAAATTCCTGCTTCTTTGGCAGTTTTAATCATGTCTTTTGTGGGCTGATTAAGAGTAATAAAAATTCCTAAAGTTGCTTCGTTTATGGCAATTGTACCTAATAAATCCCTAATATCTCCTAATTTTACCTTGCCTGATTTGACTTGAATTATAATTTTTTCTGGTTGATTATTTCCGCCGTCAAAAAATGCGATACCATCAATACCTTTATCTGCACCTTTTTTATCGTTAATGGTGGCACGATTATTAGTGTAGGTTAAAACTGCCCATTTTTCAAATTCTTTGCGAGTACGATCATCTTTTTTCAAGGCTAAAGCGGAGGCGGATTCTATATCTTTAGGAATACCATTAAGGTTAATTTTTTCTAAAACTCCTTTGCCAAATGTGTCTTCTAATCGCTTTAATATTAAACTAATACTTTGATAAGTTATATCAATTCCTATCCAATTTCGGTTTAATCTTTGGGCAACAGCGATGGTTGTACCGCAACCGCAAAAGGCATCTAAAATTACGTCATTTTCGTTACTACTTGCTTTGATAATTCTCTCTAATAATGCTTCTGGTTTTTGGGTTGGATAACCTAATCTTTCTTTCGCCTGAGAAGAAATAGGAGGAATATCATCAAAAACTTGTTGAATTAATTGCCCTTTATTTTCATCTAAATAACGTTTAATTCTAATACCTCCTTTTGATGTAAAATATAACCTATTTTCTGCGTCTAATTGTTCCATTTTTTTTAGTGGACAACGCCAATAATTTTTTACGCCTTTATACTCATATTCATAACCACCACCACTTAAACCTTTTGCTGTTAAATCACCACTAGCCCATAATCTTCCATCACTATCTTGATAATTATAATTAGTAATTCTTTTATCTGATAAATTGCCATATTGAGGATTCCATAAATAATTATTAGCATCTTTGACATAGAAAAAAATAATATCATTATTACGTCCAAATCTTTTAGTTGCATCACTATGAGATGTTGTTCTTTTCCAAATAATTTCATTGATAAAATCACCTCCTTGAGAGCAAAAAATGGCATCTAAAACTAATTTTAAATAATGAGACGCAAGGGATCACAATGAAGATAAAAACTCCCCGTTGGCTTTAAAACTCGATGAATTTCTGCTATTCTTAAAGTCATATTTACTAGATAAGCAAAGAGGCTTCCTTTACCTAAAACTTTCTCTAATCCCCAGATTAAATCAATACTTTGATTGGTGAATTTTCCTTGATAATTTTCCTTAATTTCTGCTAAACCTAAATTAGCTAAATCATCCCATGTCCAAGTATCAATAAAAGCCTGTGCTTGAGCTCGATCTTCTTTACCAATATTATTATAAATTTGGTTATAATTGCGCTTAGAATTAAAGGGCGGATCAATATAACATAAATCCACAGATTCATCTTTAATATGTCTTCTTAAAACCTCTAAATTATCTCCATAAAAAAGTTGATTGTTGAGAGTCATTTTTTCTAAATAATTATTTATAAATCTTTATATACTTTACTACGATGAGCAATTTTGATAACCACAATCACTAAAACATCATTTTCGAGACGATAAATAATGCGGTAATCAGCGACTCTTATTCGTAATATTCCATTGCTATTTTTTAGCTGTTTAACATCAGCAGGATAAGGATTAAATTTGAGAGATTCAATTTTTTTACTAATTCGTTGCTGAATATTAATTGGTAATTTTGCTAATTCTTTTTTTGCAGTCTTTAAAAATTCAATTTTATACTCAGAGATAAGTTTATAAACTTATCTCTTTTTTGACATCTTCCCAAGATATTCTTTCGTCATTTTTTGGATTATTTTCTGCTAAAACTGTATCTCTAAAATCGATTAAATCTTCTAATTCTTCTGTATTAATAACGGTTAATTTTCCTTGATTAATTTCTTCTAATAATTGATTAACAGATAAATTTAATTCCTGAGAAATTTGCAAGATTCCCATAAAAATATTTTCTGATAAAGTTACTTGATTCATTATTTTTCTTGCTTACTATTTTCTGATGATTTATTCTTTTTTTTACACACAAGCCACCCCTCCCCGACCGCAACGGGTCAAGAAAAGGTGGCTTATTTTATTAACTTAATTATAACAATATTTATTTGAATTTGTCAAGTATTTCATGATATTTTTTTAAATTATTTTACTTCTCTTATTTGATAGTATTTTTAGCTTATTTTTGATTTTGATAAATCTTATTTTTTATTTAAGTTTATTATTGTCATCATATAATTACGAGATTAAACGGATAAATTTTTTCTTGCCTACTTGTAAGATTTTATTTGCTAATTCTGAAGGGGTTTCTATAGTTAAATTGGGATCTATAATGCGATCGCCATCTAAGCGAACACTACCGCCTTGAATTTGCCTTCTACCGTCACCGCTACTATTAACTAAACCACTGACATTAAGGATATAGAACAATTTGGCGGGAAATTCGACGTTATTTAAAGAAAATTCGGGTACAGCTTCGGCATTAGCTAAATTTTGATTGCTAATAAGTTCTAATGCCGTTTTTTGCACAGTTAAAGCGGCTTCTTTACCGTGATATTGAGAAACTATTTCTAAGGCTAATAATTTTTGTGCTTCTCTGGGATTTTCGGGAATTTGTGCTAAAGACAAATCAGTTAATAATTCAAAGTAATTAGTTAGTAAAGAATCGGGGGTTTTTTCGAGTTTAGAATACATAGATAAAGCATCATCTTTTAAGGCAACATAATTGTTAAGAGATTTCGACATTTTTTGCTCTCCATCAGTGCCAATTAAAATGGGTAATAAGACACCAAATTGAGGTTTTTGTCCAAAATATTTTTGTAAATCTCTACCAACAGCGATGTTAAATTTTTGATCTGTACCACCTAATTCTACATCTGCATTTACGGCTACAGAATCATAACCCTGCATTAAAGGATAAAGAAATTCATGGAGATAAATAGGGTTTTCTTGGGTGTAGCGATTATTAAAACCTTCTTTAGCTAACATCTGTTGTACTGTCATGGTAGCTAATAGTTCTTGGATTTTGGCAAGATTGAGACTAGATAACCATTCAGAATTGTATCTTATTTCGAGGCGATCGGGAGTATCAAAATCTAAAATGGGGCGGAGTTGGTTAAGATAAGTTTCGGCGTTTTGTTTAACGTCTTCAGGGGTTAACTGTTTTCTAACTTTATCTTTTCCTGTGGGATCACCAATTTGGGCGGTAAAATCCCCTATAATTACAATGGCGGTATGTCCTTGATCTTGGAATGCTCTTAGCTTACGAAATGGAATACTATGACCTAAATGTAAATCTGTACCTGTAGGATCAATTCCTAATTTTACCCTCAAAGGGCGACTACTTTTCAAGCAAAGTTGCGTTAAATTTTCGGTAATATTTTCAGAGTCTGATTGATTTGGGAAAATTTCCGTAATTCCTCTATGTAACCATGCAAAATTATTATTAGTCATTTTTATTTCAAATAAATGTAAAAAGAAGTATTGTACAATAAAGCTGTACGAGTTTTAGATTAATCGCTTATGTTAACAAAAGAAACAACTTATTCTAATTTAAGGGCGAATTTAGCTACTATATTGGATCAAGTTTATGATCAAAGTTAAATTATGGTCATTAATCGTCGTAATGGTAAAAATATCGCTTTAATTGCTGAAAATGAGCTTTCTAGTTTACTTGAGTGTGTTTATCTATTGCGATGCCAAAAGGCACAGCTACGCTGCACCCCAGAAAATGCTCAAAAGCTATTTGATTCCTTAGCATGGGCAAGAGAAACAGAGCAAGAATCGCAAACTGTGACAGAATTAAAAGAGGAGTTGGGAATTGAGTCAGAAAAAGCCTAAAATAATAATAGTTTTAGGTAGCAGAAAAAAACAGAATATATTATGCTAATAATGAATGTAGGTAACATAAAATGAGTGTAGTTTATTTTCAAAACATAATTGAATCTATAGAAAATTTATCATTAGAAGACCAAGATTATTTATTTGATTTAATCAAGAAAAGACGGATAGAAAAAAGGCGTTTAGAAATAGCTAAGAATGCAGAAACAATTGTGAAAAATTTTCGAGCGGGTAAAGTAAAAAAAGGGACATCAGCAGAAATAAAAGCCTATTTATTAGAAGATGAAGAGGAATGAATTTAGTAGCGCAAAAGAGTTTTAAGAAAGCCTTTAAACGTTTAACAAAAAAGAGTCCACAACTACAAGATAAAATATTAGAGGTATTAGATTTATTAGAAAATGACCCTTTTACACCTTCTTTGAAGTCTCATAAATTAACAGGAAATTTAGCTAAATGTTGGTCATGTTCAGTGAGTTATGACTATCGTATTATTTTTACTCTTAGTAAGGATACTGAGTCTAATGATATGGTGATTATTTTAGTCGATATTGGTAACCATGATGAAGTTTATTGACCATAATTATAGCTTATCAAATACAGATCTTTTTCTACTTGACTTAGAGCATAGATTAGTTTATAAAGTAATAGAAAATCGAGTTTATTTTTTACAAGCTCGTTATCATTATCAGTTTATTGACTAGAGGTGATTCCTTTTTCTTCTAAAATACGAATAAAATATTCTTCTAAAGAATCTCGATTTAAAGTCATGCTAATTAACTTACTTTTAGTAGTTTGTAGATAATTTAAAAATTCGTTTTCATTGCCTTTTAACTCTCCACTGAGAAAATCATTCTCTTGTTTTAGGTGAATTAACCACTGTTTAAAATCGTCTTCTTTTCCTCCTTTTACTATTACATGATAACTCTCTTTTTTTCCTAAAATTTCATCTAATGAACCAATATTTAATAATTCTCCTCGTGCTAAAATCGCTATGCGATCGCATATTTTTTCAACATCAGATAACACATGAGAATTAAAAAAAATAGTCTTGCCTTGTTCTTTGAGAGATAGTATAATTTGTCTAACTTGATAACGTCCCATGGGATCTAAACCAGACATAGGTTCATCAAAAAAGACAATTTCAGGATCATTTATTAAGGCTTGTGCCATACCTACTCTTTGCAACATTCCTTTAGAATATTGTCTTAATTGCTTTTTTTGTGCGGTATTTTTCGCTAATCCAACTAAGTCTAATAAATATAAAATTTTCTGATTTTGCTGTGATTTAGGAATCTGAAATAAATCCGCAATAAAACCTAAAAATTCCCATGCCGTTAAGAAGTCATAATAATAAGCATTTTCTGGTAAATAACCTACTCTTTGTTTAACGGTTTTATCTCCTAATGGCTTCCCTAATAATAAGGCTTTTCCTGAAGTTGCTTTAATAATGCTTAATAAAGTCTTTAATAACGTTGTTTTTCCTGCACCATTAGGTCCTAATAAACCAAAAGTTTCTCCTTGATACACTTTTAATGTACAATCTTTTAAGGAAGGTACTTTGGTATTCATCCAAAAACCTGTACGATAAATTTTACTTAATTGATAGGTTTCAACCACTGCTGGTTTATCTGATATGTTTGTAGAAGAAGGTATATTAAGAGTAGAATTCATAATTATTTTTACAGAAAAAAATTAGTTTTATACAAACTTTTTAATCTTAATTATATCACTTAATTTGTTTTTTTATTACCTCATTTAAGAGTAAATAATTCATGTCTTTACAATCCCCCGAAATTAGTATTATTATGGGTAGTGATTCTGATTTACCCACCATGAAAGCGGCGATCGCCATTTGTGAAGAGTTTGTCGTAGCTTATGAAGTAGAAATTATTTCCGCCCATCGAACTCCCTTAAGGATGATAGAATATGCCCAAAATGCCCATAAACGAGGATTAAAAGTGATTATTGCAGGGGCAGGAGGTGCGGCACATTTACCCGGTATGGTAGCGTCTTTAACCCCTTTACCTGTGATTGGTGTACCAGTACAAACTAAACAATTACAAGGGGTAGATTCTTTGTACTCTATTGTACAGATGCCTAGAGGAATTCCCGTTGCGACAGTTGCCATTGGTAATGCCGAAAATGCTGGTTTATTAGCCATCAGAATTTTAGCTAGTCAGCAACCAAAATTATTACTTCATGTTGAAATTTATAGTAAAAATCTCGAAAAGATGGTAATTGATAAACAATCAGAATTGGATAAGTTAGGTTATCAAGAATATTTAAAACAAAAACTACCTTTATAACAACTTAAGTGCATATATTAAAGATATTAATGTGCGATGAAGAATATAACTGAGATCTTGCATCAGATCAAAAATACTTAATAAACAAAAGTCAAAAAATCAATTTTAGTATAGTTTGAGTCAATTTTAATCCCTTTGTCCTTTGCCCCTTGCCCTTTGCCCTAGCATCACCAGTTAATTTTTAACGAGGTGCAAGATCTGAGTTAAATGCGTCAAATACTTAAATAGTTTATTTAATTAAAACTTAAGTACAATCCCAATTATATAAAACTTGAGAAAAATCTAATTTTTTCAAAGCTGAAGGTTGAATAAAAAAGTTGGCAATTCCCACATCACCCCAACAAATGTCTAAACCATCACCAAAATACTCTGAGTCAATTTGTAATAATAATTGATAAGGTTCATTGTCTTTTGAAATAGCAAAACGAGGATCACTTTGAGTAAAATAAGGATAACCTCCTAATTGATGTTTTATACTATTAAATTTATTTTCATAATATTCTCCATAAATATCTAATAATAAATCATTATTTTCTCGATTTAATTCAGGTAAATAGTTATTAAAATATTCATCATAAGGAGATATAGTCGCTTGATTTAGAGTAAATTCTAAAGTAAATTCTCCTCGAATAGGAAAATAAGAATCTTCAGCTAAATTACCTAAAAAACTGAAATCAGTTATTAAATTATTAGTATTTTTATCAACTTCTGGATAGTATAAAATTCTAAAACCTTTTTGAGAAATGGGGTTATCAAAATCTAATCCATAAATATCATCATTGCTATCAATAAAAAATTGTAAAATACCCGATGTAGGAAAATCCTTGAGTTTCTGAATCTCAGTAAAATTTAGTTGAGCAACTAAACGTAAATATTTGCCTTTATCATTAAGAGGATATTGTTTATTTTTTGGTAAATAAGGTAATCCACCAAATTTATTTTGCCATAATAAGGTTGATGTATTTATGTTATTGTTTACCGTTATGGGAGTAATTTTTATTTGTAAATAATCTAATAATGTATTTTCAATGGCTTGATGAAATGGTTGTAATTCTTTCGGTAAATCAAATAATAATGAATTAGACATTTTTGATCAAAATATAGCAAAAAAAGATTTGATTATAATTTTATAAAAGAAATAATTGTAATTTATATTTTTTCTTTGTTAATTGATTTTACTACCTAATACAAATAAACTAAAAAGCGTACCACTATTCCATAAACTATGTAAAGTTATAGAGGCTAATAAACTACGAGATCTGGTGTAAACTATACCTAAGATAATGCCTAAAGTGGCTAATGGTATGGTTTCGGCTAAACTTAAATGGGCGATAGCAAATATAACACCACTGGCGATAATTGCTCCCCAAAGGGGTAAATAGCGGGTGAGAGAAGGTAGTAAAAAGCCACGAAACATAATTTCTTCAAAAATAGGTGCGGCAATAGAAGCGGTGATAAAAAAGATTGCTAAGGCAAATTTATCTTGAGATTCCAACGCTAATAATAATAGTGGGTTACTGCCTCCTCTTCCTTGCCATAATTGTTGATTAAGAATCGATACTAAAAAGACAGAAGGAATGGCTACCAAATAACCTCCTATTCCCCATAAATACCATTTCTTATGGGTTAATTTAAACCAACCTTCGGGTAACGGAAAAAAAGATTTTATGGATAGATATAAAACTAATAATCCTCCTCCAGCCATGAAAAAATAACTAATTAAGACATATAAGGCTTTTCCTTTAATACCTAAACCACTAGGATTAAAACCACTCAAGCCAAACAATAAGGGTAATAAAACTTGACTAAGGAAGAAAAAACCTACGATAAATACTTGCCAAATAGTTTCCCAATCCCAAGGAGATTGCCATATTTGATTATAATTAGTTGCTAATATAGAGGTTTGTTTTTTGATAGCTAATTGAATAATTAAGAAGATAATTAACCCAAAACCAACTAAACCACCAACCACGGGAATAATACTTAAAATAAATAATCGATAAACTGATTTTTCCGCTAATATTTTTTGTTGTAACTTAATTTCTGATAACTTAACTTGATCATTTTGATGCTCATATAATTGAGCTAAAGTATTTAATTGAAACCAACCATCTAATTTTTTATTAACAATTTCTTCTGCTTTATCATCAATTATTAGCTCTTTATTCCAAATATTAGTTAAAACTTTTTTTAATTCTTGATCTGAAATATTCAACCAATAATTATTAGCTATATTTAATTTATTATTTTTAGCTGATATAATTCCTAACTTGATATTAAGGTTATTAATTAATTTTTTATTTTGTGTTATATTTTGTTTTAATTGTTGTCTAGGGCTTTCCGATGCAATAACTTCCCCTGTTTCTAAAATAGATTTATTTTTAATATCTAAATCATGCAAAGAATCTTCTGTTACTTTTAAGGCTTTTTCGTATTGAGCTTGTGCTACAGCATAAGGATCTGTACCAATTAAACTTTCGGTGATATTTCCTATATTTCCACTGTCGGAAATTAAAGGATTAGATGATTGATTTAAGGATGAGGCGTTGAGGATTAAATTAGTTTGATATAATTCTAACTGAGATTGAACTTGAGGTTCACCTAAACTTTGACTTAGGGAAAAAAAGACACTGTACATTGATATTACAGTAAGAATAGCCAACAGCGATCGCTTCCAATTCATAAAAATTTTATCCTAACAAAACGTAATTTATACCCATTCTTTACAATACACAAAAATTTAGGGACTCGAAAGATTAAGCCCCTAAATATTGATAGTTGATGGTCAATTGTTGATAGTTAAAAATGATTATAGCAAGATTTTTTTTTGTTGTCAAACAGACTTTTTGGCTAATTATTTTTTCATCAAAAATTCATCCATAACTAAGGTTTTCATCATTTTCTCAAGGTAGAATATCAAAAAACATGATCAAAAAAAATGACAAAAGAATATGATTTAGTTATTATTGGAGGTGGAGCTGGTGGATTAGTCGTTGCAAGTGCCGCCGCACAACTAAAAGCGAAAGTGGTTTTAGTGGAAAAACATCGTTTAGGAGGTGATTGTCTCTGGTATGGTTGTGTACCGAGTAAATCCTTAATTCATGGTAGTAGAATAGCTTATGATGTGAAAAATAGTCATAATTTAGGGATTTATCACGATAATCTACAAATTCAATTTTCTGAAGTTATTAGTCATGTAGAAAAAGTTATTAGTACTATTGAACCTAATGATTCTCCAGAAAGATTTAGAGGCTTAGGTGTAGATGTAATTTTTGGAGATGGTGAGTTTATCGATGAAAATACTTTTAAAGTTAACCAAAAACTATTAAAAGCCCGAAATTTCGTCATTTCTACAGGCTCAAGCCCTAAAATTCCCGATATTGTTGGTTTATCTGAGGCTGGTTTTATCACTAATGAGCAAGTTTTTTCTTTAACACAGTTACCCCAATCTATAATTATAATGGGTGGTGGTGCGATCGCCTGTGAGCTAGGACAAGCATTAAGAAGATTAGGGGTGCAAATAACGATAATAGCCAGTAGAAATCAACTGTTGCCCAAAGAAGACGCAGAAGCATCGAAAATCATTGAAAATCAATTTATTGAAGAAGGCATCAAAATAATAAAATCGGCGAAGGCAGAAAAAGTAGAAATAATTGACGGGAAAAAAGTTGTTTTTGTTAACGGTGAAAAGTTAATTGCGGAAGAAATTTTAGTCTCTATTGGGCGCACTCCAAATATAAAATCTCTTAACTTAGAAAAAGCAAAAGTTAAATATAATCATCAGGGAATTGAGGTTAATAATAAACTGCAAACTAGCAATAAAAAAATTTATGGTTGCGGTGATGTGATTGGTGGTTATCAATTCACCCATGTAGCGGGATATGAAGCCACAATTATTTTACAAAATGCCTTATTTTTTCCCACAAAAAATGTTGATTATCGAGTAATTCCTTGGGCAACTTTTACTTCTCCAGAATTAGCTAGAGTGGGGATAAATGAAAGCCAAGCTAGAGAAATTTATGGAGATAATATCATTATTTTAAAACAAGAAATGAAGGAAGTTGATCGAGCGCAAACAGAAGGAAATATCAAAGGTTTTTCTAAAATTATTGTAACTTTAAAAGGTGACATTTTAGGTGCAACAATTATCGGAAAATCTGCTGGAGAATTAATCCATGAAATTGTTTTAGCGATGAAAAATAATCTTAAAGTAACAGCTTTAACAGGTATTCATATTTACCCAACTTTAAGCGAAATTAATAGTAAAACAGGATTACTTTTTACTAAACAAAAATATGCACAAAATAAATCTTTACAACAATTATTAAATAACTTTTTCCGTTTTCGTCGTTGGTTAGGATTTTGATAAATAACCTTTGCCCATGAGAATCAGAAAACTATTAAAATCAATGATTTTTAAATAATACCTAATACTTAATACTTTTTAAGGAAAGCCTAATTAAATTATAGTAATTTAAAATAAGAATAAAATAATTTGAGAAAACCATAGTTTCAGGAAAGCATTAATTTGAAGGGCGATGCCCACCCCACAAAATTTTATTAATGTTTTTTAAAGGAGAAATTTATCTAAGTTTTAACTAAGATTTAAGCGAATTTTTTTCGATTAATAATTCTGCAATTTGTACCGCATTTAATGCCGCACCTTTACGAATTTGATCACCACATAACCAAAGTTCGATAGAATTTTCATTAGAAATATCTTGTCTAATTCTACCCACTAAAACATCATCTTTTCCAGTGGCATCTATAGGCATAGGAAAATAATTTTTATCCCAATCTTCTATTAATTTTACCCCAGAGGATTGAGCGATAATTTCCCTTGCTTTATTGATAGAAAAAGGTTGCGCAAATTCGATATTGATAGCTTCTGAATGAGCTCTTAAAACTGGTACTCTAACGCAAGTGGCGGTGATACGCAAACTATTATCTCCAAAAATTTTGTGAGTTTCGTTAACCATTTTCATCTCTTCCTCACAATAATTATTCTCGGTAATAGGTGAATTATGAGGAAATAAATTGAAGGCTAAAGGATAGGGCAATATTTCGGCTACGGGGTTTTCATCGTTAAGAATGGCTTGGCTTTGAATTTTCACTTCTTCCATCGCCCTTGCCCCAGCACCACTGGCTGATTGATAAGTAGAAACTATAATTCTTTTAATAGGCTGAATTTGATGTAAAGGATAGATAGCAACTCCCATTAAAATAGTGGTACAATTGGGGTTGGCAATGATTCCTTTATGGTTAAAAGCGGCTTCAGGATTGATTTCAGGTACGATTAAGGGAACTTCGTCATTCATGCGAAAAGCACTGGAGTTATCAATCATAACTGCACCTGATGAGACGATGGTATTCGCCCAGTATTTTGAAGTCGAACCTCCAGCAGATGCTAAGACTATATCAACGTCTTTGAAGGAATTTTCATCAACGGCTTCTACTTCGATTAACTCATTTTTGAAAGGGATTTTTTGCCCTGCGGAGCGAGGAGAAGATAATAATTTTAAATTTTTAACGGGGAAATTACGCTCTATTAGCAAATCAATAATTTCTGTACCTACCGCCCCCGTTGCACCTAAAATGGCAACATTAACTTCGTTAGACAAATAATTATCCTCCTAATATATAAATTTTTCAATCAAATTATTATAAAAAATTGACGCAATTCAAATTACAATCTGTACAAAGTTTCAACTATAAAAAATAATATTTAATTATTAGTAAAAAATAGTATTTAAGCCTTGAAGATCAATTAATTATTCCTTGTTAATTGGTTAATTGTTTTTTTATTTAGTATCCTTTTTTGAGGGCAAATTCTACTTGTTTAAACTCTTGAGAAAGTCTAGTTTTGAGTTTATCAGGTAAAGGACGATTACCGTAAGATGTATAATAACCAGCTAAAGAATTTAAAGCGGTTTGCATGGTAGTAAAAGATTTTAAGCCTCCGTATTTAGTATCTTTGCGATAACGGGAAATATAATCATTAATTTGTTTTCTAGCTTCATTCTGAGTCGCTTTTTTTGTCTGAATATCGGTGTCATCGGGAAGTTCGATGGCAGTGTTTAAACACTCTAATACGGCAATGGTATCTTCAGTATATTTCCCTGTTAAATTAGCGGATGCAATGTCTATATAGCTGATAAAACTAATGGTAATAACTAAGGCTAAGGTTAAAAGTTTCGATACAAAAGATTTAATCATTTTTATCTATAACGATATTTTTTATTTTCTCTGATTTTATCAGTTATGGGTTCATGGAAATTAGGAATTTTATTACTTTTGTTGACTAAAAATATGGCTCTCCTACAGTAGTTATGACAAATTAATAGAAAATAATTAATGTAAACTTTAATCAGTATGGCTTTGAGTATTTTAAAAATGCAATTATTATAAATTAACAGTTTGAATTTAACCTAATACCTGATACCTGACACCTTTTTTTAGACATAATTTATCACGAACAGAAGTAGTAGAGCCAAAAATATTTTTCTCCTATCTTGTTTTCATGGTAGCTAGTCGTGCATTTTGATAGTAATGTCCAAGAATTTGTCGATAATCAACGTTATTTTTCGCTAGGTAATAAGTGCCCCATTGGCTTAACCCTAAACCATGGCCAAATCCTCTACCTGATACTTGTAATGTCTTACCAGAGGGAGAAACTCTAAACAAAGTACTTCGTAAATCTAAAGCACTTCTTAACTCGCTTCCTGCTACGGTTTTTGTACTGCGATCGCCAACTATTTGCATAGTAATAACTCTACCTTGAGGGGTGGTTTTTTGAGCCCTTAATTCTCTAATATTACCGACACCGCCAACAACTCGACTAATAGAGGAAAGAGAAACACTTTTATTCCATTGAAATACGGGGGATGTTTGATCGTAATCAACAACTCCTCTTAAATATGGTAGTGGTGATGTCCAAATATCTTCCACATTTTCTGTATGTCCACCTGATGAAGAATGAAATACGGCTAAGATGGGTTGATTGTTATAAGTCATAATTTGCCCATTAGTAGCTTGTACTGCTTGATGAGTTGTCGTGTATTCACTACCTAATCCTTTATAGACTTGAGTTGCGGTAGTGGTATCAAGATCAAAAACACTATTTTTACTTGTGTTACGTTTATATAATGCGTAGGTACGAGCGGCTACAGCTTGGGCTTTTAAGGCTTCTTGAGGCCAACTCGGTACTGCTTCTGCACCTACAACGCTATATAAATAATCTTCCATATCCACATAGTTAACGGCAGTAATTCCACTACCTTGACGAGTTAATAACACTCTCCCACGATACCAGCGATCGCCAACCCAAACAACACCATCACCACTAGGTTCTAACCATATACTATTAGAGTTCCATCCTGCAAGACTAACTTTACCACCGCTAGGTTTAGCGACAAAAGAATTCATACCATCTACTTGTCCGATAGTTTTTCTGGTACTATCTTTAATTACGGCTGGAGTTGAGCTTCCGATTTGTAAGTTACTAACACCTTTTTTGATGCCTACTCGTAATTCTAAAGTGGCTTGAGCAGAAGTGGTAAAAATGAGGAGGAGAAAAGTAATAAAACTTAATTTAGAAGTTATTTTTAAAAGAAATTTGATCCACATATTGATTAATAATATTATTTACTGTAGGCTTTAGGACGTTGTTATTTTTTAATCAGTTTCAATCTTCCATGATAGTAAGCTATTTTCTTCCTTAATGGCAGGTTAAGATACAAATAATCGAATCAAAATTTAATTTTCTATGTCCATAGCCCAAAAAATTGTCATGTTTGATCAAATTTAAAGATGAGTTTGATAGTATTTTTGTTCACAATTTAATATTTACCCGTAAAGATTATACTTGTATCAGAGTAATTAATATTCAGAGAATTATTACCAAAGGAGATGTCTTTAAAAATTTTAAATCGTTATGAAATTATTAAACAACTTAGTAGCAGTGATTTTGTAGAAACTTTTTTAGTTAAAGATAGACAAATGTCTCCTGAGAAAGAAGTGGTTTTAAAATGTTTTTATCCCTCAAATCTTGAGCAAATTTCACCGACAATTATCGAAAACTTATTTAATCAAGAGGCTTCTACTTTAGCGAAGTTAGGAAAAAACTTTCATCAAATACCAATAATATATAATTATTTTCAAAAAGATGGAAAATATTATTTAGTGGAAGAATATATTAAAGGAAAAAATTTAACACAATTAGGTATTATAAGTTCAAAACAATGTGTAACTATTTTATCTTCTTTATTAGTTACCCTTAAATATTTTCATCATAGGAATATTATTCATCAAGATATAAAACCTGAAAATATTATTTTAAGAGAATCAGATAATAAACCTGTGTTAATTAATTTCGGTACATTTAAAGAAATAATTAGCATAAATTCATTACTTCCTAATAGAGATTTTCAAATAGATTCTGTGATGACAAACCCAGAAGAATTTACTCTTTATCAAAAGTATATGATGAGGACTTCTTTTTTAGGTAATTTGTATTGCCTTGCTGTCTCAATGATTTATAGTTTGACAGGTAAATTACCCATGGAAATTCATCATGATGCCAATACACAAATATTGGAAGCTAATACTTATTTACCGAATGTTAACCCTTCTTTAGCTGCCATTTTAATTAAAGCTATCGCCATGGATACGAGTATTCGTTATGCTACCGCTAATCAAATGTATGATGATTTACAAACTTTTTTGAAAACGCAAAATAATTATATTCCTGAAAAAACGACTTTATCTTCTGTTTCTGATACCGATGATAATTTAGTAAATTCTATAGCATCAAGTAAGAAAAACTTTTCTATAATTATCTTGGCAATTTTGATAACTTTTATGATGTCTGTATTCGCAAGTTTGTTAATAACGATAACGGAAAAAAAAACACCTACTATTGTTGAAACTTTACCTCAATATAACACAAACAAAGGTTACGGAAAAATTGGAGGAATGTCTAATAATATTAGCCTTTATTCTGAAAATAATACTAATTCTCGTATTGTAGGATATGGTTTTACAGGACAAGCTATACAAATTTTAGGTAGTGAATACGATAAAAAAGGAATTATTTGGTATAAAGTATATCATCCAGAATCAGGGGTGACAGGATGGATTCAAAAAGAATTTATTGATTTATAAGGAGTTATCAATAGTTAAGCATCTTCATTTACTCATATTAAAATGTTGATAAATTTTCAGTAAATATTTTCTCCAAAAATAGAGATAATAACTAACAAATCAAAAAAAGTTGTTGTCAATTATCTGTTGATTGACTGTCAATTACTTTATTAAATAAATTTTTAAGATTAAACTCAAATAAAAATATTATATCTTAGATGAATAATTTTCCAGAGAATTCTACAGTTTTAGCAACAAATCCTTATATTATTATTAATAATCAGGGCAAAATTTCACCTTATTTTGAGTTAACTAAAAATCAACATATTTTAGGAAGAGATCCACAATTTGCTGATTTATTATTACCTTCTGATTGGGCAGTTATTAGTCGTTGTCAAGCTACTATTATTAAAGTTAATAACGACTATTTTATTTATGATGGTGATGGTGAAAATCCCAGTAGTAATAAACTATTTATTAATAACTCTTTAATTACTCCAAAAGGTGGTTATTGTTTAAATAGCGGTGATACCCTGAGAATTGGACAAAATCTAAATATTTTAGTAACTATTCAATTTTTTGATCCCACTAAGAGTTTTTTTGTAGAAAATATTAATCAAAAATCTATTTTATTAAAAGAAAAATCTATAGTTTTAGGTAGAGATAAAACAGCAAATTTACAATTAATTGCACCTACTGTATCTCGTAAACACGCAGTCATTGATTATCAAAGTGAAGGGGAATATATACTTTATGATTATAGTAGTAATGGTATTTTTGTTAATGATATTAAAGTAGAAGGAAAAATTAATGTAAAATCAGGATCTGTTATTAAAATTGCACCCTATACCCTTGTTATTCATGGAGATGAATTATTAATCGCTGATAATGGGGATAATATTCGCTTAGATGCTGAAAATATTTTAAGAATTGTTAAGGATAAACAAGGAAAATCTATCACTTTATTAAATAATATTTCTTTACCCATTGAACCGGGGCAATTAATTGCTTTAGTAGGAGGAAGTGGTGCAGGAAAATCAACTTTTATGCGCACTTTATTAGGTATCGAACCGACAACTTCAGGTACAGTATATTTAAACGGAGAAAACTTAAGAAATAACTTCAATATTTATCGTAATCAAATTGGTTATGTGCCTCAATCTGATATTATTCATCGTGACTTAAGAGTAGAAGAAGTTTTGCGTTACACTGCTAAATTACGTTTACCCGCTGATGCAGATATTGATTCAATTATTGAGAAAACTTTAGTTGATATTGAAATGGTAGAAAGACGTGATGTTTTTGTTAAAAATTTGAGCGGAGGACAGCTAAAAAGAGTCTCAATTGGTGTAGAATTATTAGTAGATCCAAAGTTATTTTTCCTTGATGAACCTACTTCTGGTTTAGATCCGGGGTTGGATAAAAAGATGATGCAATTACTGAGAAAGTTAGCAAATCAAGGGAGAACTGTTATTCTCGTTACCCATGCAACTACTAATATTAATCTTTGCGATCGCCTTGTATTTTTAGGTCAAGGAGGAAATTTATGTTATTTTGGTAATTATGAAGATGGGCATAATTTTTTTGAATTAAAAACAGGGGATTTTGCCGATATTTATATTAAATTAGATAATAAAAAAGCAGTTTTAGACACAGCAAATAGGTTTAAAGATTCTAAATATTATGATAAATATATTACTCAAAAACTAGGCACAGATCATCAAAGTAAAGTAACCGTTAAACCAAAAAAAGTTAAAAGCAATTTCTTCAAACAATTATTAATTTTATGTCAAAGATACTATCAACTAATTGTCAGAGATAAAGTTAATTTAATTATCTCATTATTAACAGCACCAATAGGTATATTTTTAATTGATTTAGCGATTAGAAAAAAAGAGCCTTTTATTTTAGGAAAAGAAGCAGATCCAGCCCTAGCACCTTTAGCTCAAACTGTTTTATTTGTCTTTACTTCTGCCGCTATTTGGGTTGGTTTAGCCACATCTTTACAAGAAATAATCAAAGAAAATGATATTTACTTACGAGAAAGGCTAGTAAATCTTAATTTATTCGCTTATTTAAAATCTAAAATTACAGTATTAAGCGCCCTTGCTTTTTTACAAACTATCTTGATGGTAGGAGTAATCTTATTGGCTTTTTCTCCTCCAAAATCTGAAACAATTTCTTGGTTAGCAGGAGTTAGTATCACCAGTTTTTTAACCCTTTTTGCCTCTATTTGTTTAGGTTTAATGATTTCAGCTACGGTAAAAAATAGCACTCAAGCGAATAGCGCTTTACCCTTACTTTTATTACCCCAAATTATCTTTTCTGGAGTGTTATTTAAGATTGAAGGTTTTGGTAAATATTTGTCATGGTCAATGATAAGTCGTTGGTCTGTAGGTGCTTATGGTTCATTAGTTAATATTAATAAATTAGTACCTGAAGTAAAAATATTACCCGATGGTACAAAAGTTGAAGCACCTTTTAAAATTACCGAAGTATATAATCCTCAGTGGGATAATTTAACTTTAAATTGGCAAATTTTAATTTTACATAGTTTAATTTATTTATTGATAACTTGGATTATGCAAAAAAGAAAAGACATTCTTTAATCACAAACAAACACAAAAAAATTTTATTGTCCATTGTCCATTGTTAATATATACTCAAAAGCGAACGAATATCAGATTATCCCCATGTTAGCAGTAGCAATTCTCGCCGCAGGAAAAGGAACTAGAATGAAGTCTAAACTTCCTAAAGTTTTACATTTATTAGGAAGTAAAAGTCTTGTGGAAAAAGCTATAGATAGTTGTAATCTTGTGCAACCTGATCGCCAATTAGTGATTATTGGTTATGAAGGTAAACAAATTGAAAATGCCCTTAATTACCTTCCACAAGTCGAATTTGTTGAACAAACCGAGCAATTAGGCACAGGCCACGCAATTCAACAATTAATTCCCCATTTAGATGATTTTTCAGGAGATTTGCTAGTTTTAAATGGTGATGTACCTTTACTACGTCCTGAAACTGTGCAAAAAATGGTGACTATTCATCAAGAAAATAATAACTCCGCCACCCTTTTAACGGCTAATTTACCCAATCCTCAAGGTTACGGTAGAGTTTTTTGTGATGAGAATAACTTAGTAACGGCAATTATTGAAGATAGAGATTGTAATGCTACTCAAAAACAAAATAAACGTATCAATGCTGGAGTTTATTGTTTTAATTGGCAGAAATTACGGGAAGTTTTACCAAAATTAAGCACTAATAATGATCAACAAGAATATTATCTTACGGAAGTGTTTGATTATTTAGATCAAGTTATGGCTTTGGATGTAGATGATTATTCCGAAATTAATGGTATAAATGATCGTCGTCAATTAAGTGCGGCTTACGAGATTTTACAACAAAGAATTAAAGACGCATGGATGATGGCAGGTGTTACTATAATTGATCCTCATAGTGTGACTATTGATGAATCCGTTGAATTAGGTATAGATGTCATTATCGAGCCACAAACCCATTTAAGAGGTAATACCACCATTGCTTCTGGTTGTAAAATTGGTCCTAATTGTTTGATTGAAAATAGTCAACTTGGGGAAAATATTAATGTCTTGTATTCCGTGATTATTGATAGTAAAATTTCTTCAAATAGTAAAATTGGTCCTTATGCACATTTACGAGGTGGTGCGCAATTAGGAGAAAATTGTCGAGTTGGTAATTTTGTTGAAATAAAAAAAAGCATTATAGGAACTAAAACCAACATCGCTCACTTATCTTATATCGGTGATGCTACTTTAGGTAATCAAGTTAATGTCGGTGCAGGTACAATTACCGCTAATTATGACGGAGTCAAAAAACATCCTACTATCATTGGCCATCGCACTAAAACAGGAAGTAATAGTGTATTTGTCGCACCCGTAACCATAGGAGAAGATGTAACCGTTGCCGCAGGTTCAGTAATTACCCATGATGTACCTAATAATAGCTTAGCGATCGCCAGAGAGAAACAAAGAATAATTGAAAATTGGAAAATGAAATCCAAGTAACAGAGTAGTTAGGAGAGAGGAGTTAGGAGTTAGAGGAATAATCAAGAAAACTATATTTCAAGTCTTTGGATTAAATTAGCTGAATAAGTTAGGGTAAAGCATTTTAGATAAACCAGCCAATAAAGCCACGATAATTCCTCCTATTACACTCCGAGCGATAAAATCAAGGTTATCTAATCTTTTGTTAAGTGCGTCTTTAGTTTCATCTAATCTTTTGTTAATGCCGTTTTGCCCCTCTTTGACAGTAGCTATCTCAACTTTTAACGTGATAATTTCATCGGTTATTTTCTCTAATTTACGATCAACTTGCTCAAATTTGGAGTTGATTAAATCCTTTAATTCTCTTAAATCGTTATCTGTTATGGTACTCATGTTAAAATCCTGATTAAGATATTGACAAATATTGATGAGGAGTAATTAACGGTTACTCCCTAATTTCATTTTACTACTTGCTTTTATTCTACATACCTATTACAATTCTCCATTGATGTAGCTCATATTCAACACAACCATTTTTCACAAGAGGATCATTTGTAACAATAAATTCAGCCTCATGCCGGGAATTAGCTTTAAAAATCATCATACCACCGCCTAACTCAGCCCAATAACCGCTTTTAGCCTCATGACCATCTATAATTAATTGATTAACATACTCAATATGATCATCCACATATAGATCAAATTTTGCTTTAGAAACGATACCTTTTTCAATCTTAACAAACCAAGTCATTGAAAAATAAAAAGTAAAAAGTAATTATTGTTAATTGTTAATTGTTAATTATTAGTATGCGTCTTGAAGTTCGTAAAAATCAGGAGAAATATAATCTTTCCGTAAAGGCCAACCTACCCAATCTTCAGGCATTAAAAGACGTTTAAGATTAGGATGTCCTTCATAGACAATGCCATACATTTCATAACTTTCCCTTTCTTGCCAATCCGAGGCTTTCCAAATCCAATATAAAGAAGGTATTTTGGGATCTTCTCGATTAAGATATACTTTAACTCGGACTTCTTCAGGTTCAGTAACATTATCATTTACTTTTATAAGATGGTAAAAACTGACTAATTCTTTACCTGCACCTAAATCATAAGCACCTTGACATTGAAGATAATTAAATCCATAGGCATATAAAGCCGTAGCGATAGGAATTAGATATTCAGGTTCAACTTTAATCAATTCTACCCCGATATGATCTTTTTCGAGGGATTCATGATCAAAACCATTTTCTGTTAACCATTGAGAAGTAACACCAGCTTGAATAATGGGCGCACTTTCGATATTTTCGGGAGTATTATTTACTTCTGTCATAGATTATACCTCTTGTTTTGCTTTAGTGGTTTCCAAGGTGGGTGATACAGGTAAACCCATTGCTGCAGCTAATTCTGCTGGTGGATTTTGTCTGGTTTCACTACGCATATAATTCCCTGTTAAAATCGGCTCAACCACTTTTAAATTATGGGTAGTAGAATAATATCTATGGGTTTGAGCTTGAAGAGTGCCGCGCTCTTGAATAGACTCATTAGCTACTTTTTTTCTTAATTTAATCACAGCATCGAAAATGGCTTCAGGGCGAGGAGGGCAACCCGGAATATAAACATCTACGGGGATTAATTTATCAACACCACGAACGGCTGTAGTAGAGTCACTGCTAAACATACCACCAGTAATAGTACAAGCACCCATAGCAATTACATATTTAGGTTCTGGCATTTCTTCATATAAACGGACTAAAGCAGGGGCCATCTTCATGGTAACAGTACCCGCAGTAATGAGTAAATCTGCTTGACGGGGACTTGAACGAGGAACTAACCCAAAACGATCAAAATCGAAACGAGAGCCTAACAATGCAGCAAATTCGATGAAACAACAAGCCGTCCCATAAAGTAAAGGCCATAAACTAGAAAGCCTCGCCCAATTATGTAAATCATCAACGGTAGTAAGGATAATATTTTCTGATAAATCCTGTGTCACCTGACTTCTAGCTATGGGATTAAGTATTTTATCCTTAGCTTGTGTTTGTAGTGTAGCTAAATCTGGAGTGGAATTATTCATAATTTATTTAAACAAAATAGCATTATCTATATTTTAAGGTAACTTATCCTTAAGACCCGAAAAAAGATTCATTATTCATTCCATTGTCAATTATTCAATGATTATGACCATTCTAAAGCCCCTTTACGCCAAGCATAAACTAAGGCAACCACTAAAATTGTAATGAAAATAAGTGCTTCAATGAATGCTAATAAGCCTAAAGTATTAAAAGCTACCGCCCAAGGATAAAGAAAGACTGTTTCTACATCAAAAACGACAAATACCAAGGCAAACATATAATAACGGATATTAAATTGAATCCATGCACCGCCGAAAGGTTCCATACCAGACTCATAAGTCGTAAGTCTTTCAGGACCTCCCGTTTTTGGACGTAATAATTTAGAGGCAGTTAAAGCTAAGATAGGCACTGAACTGCTAACGATCAAAAAACCTAAAAAATATTCATAACCAGTAAGAACAAACATCGTTTAATTACTATACTCCTTTAACAAATTAATAATTTTATCTACTAAAATAGTTTAAGTCTAAATATAAAACTTTTAACGCAAAATTGCGAATATTTTGAGTTTTTTTACTTAAATCTTGATATATTATAAGAGCTTTATGCGGTTGATGAACCGCTAGTTAAATATATTCGTATAGCTAGTTAAATATATTAATATTGGACTAAACTGTTATACCATTGTTAAAATTCTATCTAATTAGATCTACTTACTTGTTAAATACTGTGTCATCTACCACCATAAACAGAAAAACTAATCATCAAAAACCCCATACCCCAAAAAGTTTTCTCCTAGGTATTGTCAAAACGGCAGGAGGTACATTTCTTGGTTTAACTTTGTTGAGTACATCTGCTATTGCTGGAGGTATGGTTGGTTTAGCCATTAGTTTTCGGAATTTACCCGACGTAAGAGTATTGAATAATTATGTACCTTCTCAAACTAGCTACATTTATGATGTCAAGGGATTATTATTAACTACTTTTCACGGGGAAGAGCACAGAACCAGTGTACCTTTAAATGAACTATCTCCGCAATTAAAACGAGCAGTAATGGCTATCGAAGATAGTAGTTTTTATTATCATAATGGGATTAATCCTGCTAGTATAGCTAGAGCTGTAGTCGTTAACTTTAAAAGTGGTGGAGTGACAGAAGGGGCTTCCACTTTAACGATGCAATTAGTGAAAAATGTTTTTCTATCTCATCAACGGACATTTTCTCGTAAATTAGCAGAAGCAGTATTAGCCGTTAGAGTAGAGCAAGTTTTCTCAAAAGATCAAATTTTAGAAATGTATCTCAATAACATCTATTGGGGACATAATAATTATGGTGCAGAAACCGCAGCCCAAAGCTATTTTAATAAATCCGCAGCAGATTTAACCTTACCTGAAGGGGCGATGATGGCGGGAATAATACAAGCTCCCGAAGTATATAGTCCTCTTGCTAATTATGATATTGCAAAAAAAAGACAAGCTCTTGTACTTAATCGAATGGCAGATTTAGGTTGGATTACTCCCGAGGAAGCAGAAAAAGCAAAAAAAACTCCTTTGAAAATTGGTAAATCTAAAGCATGGCAAAGTAGTAAGTTACCTTATGTCACCGATGCCGTTAGAGAAGAATTAATTAAACGATTTGGACAGGAAACTGTCATTAAAGGTGGTATCAATGTTCAAACAACTATTGATTATAAATTACAGATGGAAGCCGAAGCCATTGTCAAAAAAGCCCATGGTAATTTAAGAGCGTCAGGGGTTAGAGCCGATCAAGTCGCTTTAGTTTCTATTGATCCTCGCACTCATTTTGTTAAAGCGGTAGTAGGAGGAATTGATTATGAAAAAAGTCAATTTAACCGAGTATTACAATCTCGTCGTCAACCCGGTTCTGCTTTTAAACCTTTTGTTTACTATACAGCTTTTGCCACTGGTAAATATACCCCCTATTCAGTTATTCCTAACTATACCAGAGGTTTTCGAGAAGGTGGTGGATATTACCGTCCTCAAAACTACGGCGGTGGCGGTGGTGGTGGATCTGTTACTATTAATAATGCCCTAGCCAATTCTCTTAATATTCCTGCGGTGGTAATGGGGCAAAGAGTCGGTTTAGATAAAGTAATTGAGGTGTGTCGTACATTGGGCATAAAAAGTCCATTACAACCTGTGGTTTCATTACCCTTAGGCCCTATCGGTGTAACCCCCATGGAGATGGCTAAGGCTTATGCGACTTTTGCTAATAATGGTTGGCAGTCAGAGACAACGATGATAATGCAAGTTAGTGATAGTTTAGGTAACGTGATGTTAGATAACACCCCTAAACCTCAATTAGTGCTAAATGAATGGGCTAGCGCTTCTTTAACAAGTTCATTGCAAAATGTTATTAATGGTGGTACGGCAGCTAACGCTAATATTGGAAGACCTGCAGCAGGTAAAACAGGTACTACATCTGGAGAGCGTGATGTGTGGTTTGTGGGTTATGTACCCCAACTTTCCACGGCAGTATGGATTGGTAATGATGACTTTAACCGCAGTTTAGGAAGAGGAGTTACAGGAGGTGGTTATGCAGCACCTATTTGGCGACAATTTATGAATACGGCGTTAAAAAATGAACCTGTTAAGTATTTTCCTTCTGCTTCTCAATTTACTAAACCAAAACCTTAATATACCGTTACAAAACTTAATATATTAGGCTACATTTTTGAATATATCTGTTATGATTTACCCAGTAAATAAAATTTGGGCGTTGCTGAATTAAAGTATGATTTTTAGATAAGGTGATGCCGAAGGCACGCTACGCGCACGTATCTTTATTACTCTCTTAAATTATCACAGAGGCGTGCTGTGTACCAGAGCCGACGAGCGATCGCTCGTAACTTG
>NZ_JBGSUU010000053.1:0-20685 GCF_041753295.1 Geminocystis sp. | reverse complement strand
ATTCCTATTTCGCCGAGTCTCTCTCCGAGACAGTGCCCAGATCGTTACGCCTTTCGTGCGGGTCGGAACTTACCCGACAAGGAATTTCGCTACCTTAGGACCGTTATAGTTACGGCCGCCGTTCACCGGGGCTTCAGTCGCTAGCTTTATCCTAAGACTGACCAACTTCTTTAACCTTCCGGCACTGGGCAGGCGTCAGCCCCTATACTTCCTCTTTCGAGTTTGCAGAGACCTATGTTTTTGCTAAACAGTCGCCTGGGCCATTTCACTGCAACCCTCTTGCGAGGGCACCCCTTCTCCCGAAGTTACGGGGTCATTTTGCCGAGTTCCTTAGAGAGAGTTATCTCGCTCCCCTTAGTATTCTCTACTTACCCACCTGTGTCGGTTTCGGGTACCGGGACTCTATCTTCAACATCATTACAGCTTTTCTTGCCACTATCTTTCCACACTCGCAATAAATTGCTCCCAATCCACTCAGGGTGTGCTTAGTTTTTATGGGTCCCTGTAATCACTCCGATAAAGCCACGCAGGAATATTTACCTGCTTGCCATCGACTACGCTTTTCGCTTCGCCTTAGGTCCGGGCTAACTCTCCACGGACGAGCCTTCTGGAGAAACCCTTGGGTTTTCGGGGTTAAGGATTCTCACCTTAATTTTCGCTACTTAAGCCGACATTCTCACTTCTATACTGTCCACATCTGCTTGCCGCTAATGCTTCACCCTATATAGAACGCTCCCCTACCACTTATTTCTAAGTCCATAGCTTCGGTGATTAACTTAGCCCCGTTCATTTTCGGCGCAGGAGCGCTTGACCAGTGAGCTATTACGCACTCTTTCAAGGATTGCTGCTTCTAGGCAAACCTCCTGGTTGTCTGTGCACTCCCACCTCCTTTCTCACTTAGTTAATACTTTGGGACCTTAGCTGATGGTCTGGGCTGTTTCCCTCTTGACGATGAAGCTTATCCCCCACCGTCTCACTAGTGCTATAGTCATGGGTATTCTGAGTTTGTCTCATCTTGGTACCGCTCTCGCAGCCCGCAACGAAACAGTGCTTTACCCCCCATTCCCTTATACACCGCTGCGCCTCAACACATTTCGGGGAGAACCAGCTAGCTCCGGGTTCGATTGGCATTTCACCCCTAACCACAGCTCCTCCGCCAATTTTTCAACATTGGTCGGTTCGGACCTCCACCACCTGTTACGGTGGCTTCATCCTGGCCATGGTTAGATCACCCGGGTTCGGGTCTACAAACCGTGACTAACGCCCTTTTCGGACTCGATTTCTCTTTGGCTTCATCTTTTCGATTTAACCCGCCACCGCCTGTAAGTCGCCGGCTCATTCTTCAACAGGCACACGGTCATCCGTTTAATCGGACTCCCATTGCTTGTAAGCTGATGGTTTCATGTTCTATTTCACTCCCCTCCCGGGGTTCTTTTCACCTTTCCCTCGCGGTACTTTTCTCTGTCGGTCACACTTTGTATTTAGCCTTACCACGTGGTCGTGGCTGATTCACACGGGATTCCACTTATACCGTGCTACTCGGGATTCATCTAGCTTCCATTTGGTTTTCAACTACAGGACTTTCACCTTCTTCGGTCTAGTTTTCAGCTAGTTCGTTTAACCTCTTTTCTTCATGTCGATGTCCCACTACCCCAGTCTTCGTAAACACTGGTTTAGGCTGTTCCCTCTTCGCTCGCCGCTACTAGGGGAATCACTTTTGTTTTCTCTTCCTCTGGCTACTAAGATGTTTCAGTTCACCAGGTTCGCTCATCATCTTGAAAGATGTGTTTTTAGGGTTGCCCCATTCGGACACTCTCGGCTCATAGTCTGCTTCCGACTCCCCGAGACTTTTCGTAGGTTGCTACGTCCTTCTTCGCCTTCGTGTGCCTAGGTATCCACCATCAGCCCTTGTTTGCTTGACCTGTCTGTTTTTTACAGCTCTTTCTACTTATTTTTCTATGCAGTTTTCAAGGTTCTTACTGAACTATTGTTCAGCATTCCGTTATAGATGCTGACTTGTTCATCTGGAGATAAGCGGACTCGAACCGCTGACATCCTGCTTGCAAAGCAGGCGCTCTACCAACTGAGCTATACCCCCTTTCTTTTACTCTCTTGGAGTAAGTGGGCCATCTTGGACTTGAACCAAGGACCTCACCCTTATCAGGGGTGCGCTCTAACCACCTGAGCTAATAGCCCATGAACCCAGTCTTAATAGTTTGAAAGCCTCTTCCACACTCTTGCTGACTTCCTCTAGAAGTCTCCCTTTAAGGAGGTGATCCAGCCACACCTTCCGGTACGGCTACCTTGTTACGACTTCACCCTAGTCACTAGTCCCACCTTCGGCATCCCCCTCCTAAAAGGTTGGGGTAACGACTTCGGGCGTGACCAACTTCCATGGTGTGACGGGCGGTGTGTACAAGACCCGGGAACGGATTCACCGCAGTATGCTGACCTGCGATTACTAGCGATTCCTCCTTCATGCAGGCGAGTTTCAGCCTGCAATCTGAACTGAGGCTGAGTTTGACGGGATTCGCTTCACTTCGCAGTTTCGCTTCCCTTTGTCTCAACCATTGTAGTACGTGTGTAGCCCAAGACGTAAGGGGCATGCTGACTTGACGTCATCACCACCTTCCTCCGAGTTCTCCCCGGCGGTCTCCCTAGAGTCCCCAACTTAATGCTGGCAACTAAGGACGAGGGTTGCGCTCGTTGCGGGACTTAACCCAACATCTCACGACACGAGCTGACGACAGCCATGCACCACCTGTCTCTGCGTTCCCTAAGGCACTCTCCTCTTTCAAAGAGATTCGCAGGATGTCAAGCCTTGGTAAGGTTCTTCGCGTTGCATCGAATTAAACCACATACTCCACCGCTTGTGCGGGTCCCCGTCAATTCCTTTGAGTTTCACACTTGCGTGCGTACTCCCCAGGCGGGATACTTAACGCGTTTGCTTCAGCACTGTCTGGGTCGATACAGACAACACTTAGTATCCATCGTTTACCGCTAGGACTACAGGGGTATCTAATCCCTTTCGCTACCCTAGCTTTCGTCCCTCAGTGTCAGTATATGCCCAGTAGGGCGCCTTCGCCACTGGTGTTCTTCCTAATCTCTACGCATTTCACCGCTACACTAGGAATTCCCCCTACCCCTACTATACTCTAGCTCTTCAGTTTCCACCGCCTACCCGAAGTTGAGCTTCGGTCTTTGACAGCAGACTTGAATTGCCACCTACGGACGCTTTACGCCCAATGATTCCGGATAACGCTTGCATCCCCCGTATTACCGCGGCTGCTGGCACGGAGTTAGCCGATGCTTATATTAGGTACCGTCATTTTTTTCTTCCCTAAGTTCTGAGGTTTACAACCCAAGAGCCTTCCTCCCTCACGCGGTATTGCTCCGTCAGGCTTTCGCCCATTGCGGAAAATTCCCCACTGCTGCCTCCCGTAGGAGTCTGGGCCGTGTCTCAGTCCCAGTGTGGCTGCTCATCCTCTCAGACCAGCTACTGATCGTCGCCATGGTAGTCCCTTACACTACCATCTAGCTAATCAGACGCGAGCTCCTCTTTAGGCGATAAATCTTTTACTTCTCAGCTCATCCGGTATTAGCAGTAGTTTCCCACTGTTGTCCCCGACCTAAAGGCAGATTCTCACGTGTTCCTCACCCGTCCGCCACTATCTCCGAAAAGACCGTTCGACTTGCATGTGTTAGGCATACCGCCAGCGTTCATCCTGAGCCAGGATCAAACTCTCCATTGTAGATTCCTTTTCATCTTTCAACTACTTCGTCCTCTCAACGAGCTTTTTGATTGCTCTTTTTTTTAGTAATTTAATACTTGTTTTGTTAATTTAAAGTTCTTTAACAAGGGTGTATGTTATATTTGAAAATGGCTTTCAAACTATTAAATTGTCGAGGTTCGTGGTGTCAGAGTGAGGCGTTTGCTCTCAATCGCACATTTACTAATATAACTAATCTTTTTCTTTTTGGCAACTTTTTCTTTAAATCTTTTTCCCCCGTTAACAATTTAATGGCTATACTTACTTTTATGTAAGGGTTTTAAGATTTTTTTTGTTTTTTTAATTGAATACCTCATTCAAGGAAAAATAAGAGATAACTTTAATTTACTTCCCACCAACCAAAGGTAGGTCCGATAAATCTAATGGTTATCCACCCAAAAGCTAATAAAGCGATGCCAATCCATGCACCACGAGTTGTTAAATTATAAGCATCTTCGGCTTGAGTTTTGGTTAAAGGTAGCCATGAGATAAAACGTTCTTCTTTACCGTAATCTTCACCTAAAACTCCTTTTCTTCTTTTCGATTCACCCATAATTTTTGTTAAATTATAATAAATTTTTATAAATGATTAGTTGCTTAATATCCAGTTTACTAGAGTTCTTACAGCAAAACCAGTACCTCCTTCATTGTCTATAGCCGTTGGCTTTTCCGCCCAAACTGGGCCTGCAATATCTAAATGTGCCCAAGGAGTATTTTTCACAAATTGTTGTAAGAATAAAGCTGCAGTAATTGAGCCTCCCGCACGACTACCCGTATTCTTCATGTCTGCGATGGGTGATTTTAATTGATCAAAATATTTATCTTCTAACGGCATTTGCCAAAATTTTTCTCCAGCTATTTGAGCAGATGTGGTTAGTTGTGTTGCTAGTGGAGTATTTGTTGTCCATAAACCTGCAATATCGTTACCTAAAGCGACAATACAAGCACCTGTTAAAGTGGCTAAATCTACCATGGCATCAACCCCTAATTTATCGGCATAAACTAGGGCATCAGCCAAGGTTAAACGACCTTCTGCATCAGTGTTATTAATTTCGATTGTTTTGCCATTGGAGGCTGTTAAAATGTCACCAGGGTGCATTGCTTTGCCGCTAATCATATTTTCAGTAACGGCGCTAATAAAATGCACTTCTACGTTAGGTTTCAACTGTGCGATCGCTTTAGCAGCTCCAAAAGTAGCGGCAGCCCCACCCATATCCATTTTCATAGTTTCAATGCCACTACCACTAATTTTAAGGTTTAAACCACCAGAATCAAAGGTTAAGCCTTTACCGATAATGGCTAATTTACGTTTTGCGATGCCTTCTGGTTTATAAATAAGATGAATAAATTTAGGAGGTAAATCAGAAGCTAATGCTACTCCTAAAAATGCCCCCATACCTAGTTTTTCGCAGTCAGCTTGTTCTAAAATAGTTAATTCTAATCCATATTCAGTGGCGATTTTTTCTACGGTTTTTGCCATGGTAATAGGATTGATTTCGTTAGCTGGTGCGTTAACTAACTCTCTTGCTAAAATGACTCCCGATGTGATTTTTTCAGCAGTCTCAATAGCAGTATTTGAAGCTGGTAAATCTAATAATTCGATACTGTCTAAGGTAATTTTTGAAGTTTTTTGCTCAGATTTAAAGCGTTTATCTTCATGTAAAGCTAAAATAATTCCTTCACTGATAACTTGAGCAAGTATATCATCTTCATAGTTATGGTGATTTATAGCGATTGCTAAAGTTTTTATATTATTTTGTTTTGCTATTCTGGCAATATTTCCTCCTGCTTGACGAAAAGAATCAAGAGTGAGATCTTCTTCTTTACCTAAACCAACTAAAATAATTTTACGAAGACTATTTTTACCACCAACTCTTGTAATGATAGTTTCTCCAGATTTTCCCGTAAACTCAGTTTCAGTAATTAATTCATTAATAGTATTATCTAAATTTTGATCTAATTGTGTTAATTCTGGATTAAGTTCTACTTTATCAGTAAAAAAACTTAAAGCTAAAGCATCACCACTCCAAGATAATTTAGAATCATGGCTAATTTTAATTTTCATAGTTGATTTAAGCTAATTGAGGTTTATAGTTATTGATTTTACTAATTTAGCTGAGATGTTGTATCTATGCAAAAAACTTTAGTAGAAAATGAAATGAGTTGACATTCTAGTTAGGTGGAGAGTTTAACCTAGAGTTAGTCAATAAATTATCTTTAAAAATCCATGAAGACTAGCTATTTAGAAAAACAAACTTTTCAGTTGGAAGGTATGGGGTGCGTTACCTGTGCAAAAACCATTGAAACTAATATAAATAAGGTTTTCGGTGTAGAAAAATCTATCGTTAATTATGCTCTATCAGAAGCCATTGTTACTTATAATCCACAAAAAACTGATTCAAAGATAATTCAAGAAGCAGTAAAAAAAGCAGGTTATAAGGCGTATATTTTAGAAAATAGTAATAAAGACGAGGAAAAAGAAAAAAATATTAATCAAGAAAGAAAATTAGTCTATAAATTTAAAATTGCGGCGATAATTAGCAGTTTTTTAGTCATAACTTCTTTACCAATGATGACAGGTTTAAGTCTTCCTTTTATTCCTCATTGGTTACATAACCCTTGGTTACAGCTAATTTTAACGACTCCTGTTTTATTTTGGTGCGGGAAATCTTTTTTTATCGGTGCAATTTCTGCCTTAAAACATCGTACCAGTAATATGAATACTTTGGTTTCTTTAGGTACTGGTGCTGCTTATTTTTACTCCATGGCAGTTACTTTGTTTCCTACTTTCTTCGAGAATCATAGTTTAAAAGCAGATGTTTATTATGAATCGGCGGCAGTGATTATTACTCTTATTCTATTAGGAAAATTACTCGAACATAGGGCAAAAAGTCAAACTTCGGAAGGAATTAAAAAGTTATTACAGTTAGAAGCAAAAACCGCTAGGGTTATTCGTGAAGATTTTGAGCAAGAAATACCGATTGTAGAAGTTAAAATTGGTGATTTAATCATAGTTCGTCCGGGAGAAAAAATCCCTGTTGACGGCAAAATTGTTAATGGTGAATCTTCCATCGATGAAAGCATGGTAACGGGAGAATCTGTGACGGTTAAAAAAACTATCCATGATGATGTTATCGGTGCAACGATTAATCAAACGGGTAGTTTTATTTTTCAAGCCACAAAAATTGGTAAAGATACTTTTTTGGCACAAATTGTAGAATTAGTTAAACAAGCACAAAATAGTAAAGCACCTATTCAAAAATTAGCAGATCAAATTACAGCGTATTTTGTACCTATAGTTATTATAATCGCTGTTATTACTTTTTTTTCATGGTGGTTTTTTGCTCATAATTTGACTTTTGCTTTAATCGCTTCTATCAATGTCTTAATTATCGCTTGTCCTTGTGCTTTAGGTTTAGCAACTCCTACTTCTATCATGGTAGCCACTGGTTTAGGTGCAAATCACGGTATCTTAATCAAAGATGCTGGTAGTTTGGAATTGGCACATAAAATTAAAACTATTGTCTTAGATAAAACAGGCACTTTAACCGTTGGAAAACCTGTGGTAACTGATTTTATCACCGTTAACGGCACGGAATCGGAAAAAGATATTTTAACCCTTGTGGCTATTTTAGAGCATAATTCGGAACATTCCATCGCCAAAGCCATTGTCGAATATGCCAAAAAACAAGAAATTAACTTTAATTCTCCCCAAAATTGGGAGGTTAATGAGGCAAAAATTAAAAATTTTGAAGCAATTTCAGGCTGTGGTGTGCAAGGAATTATTGGCGATCGCAAAATACAAATAGGGACAAAAATATGGTTTCAGAATTTAGGTATTAATACGGCTAAATTAGAGAGTTTATGCAATAATAAAGTTTTTGAAAAAACTAATGCTTGGATAGCCATAAATGGTGAAATTGAGGGTTTAATCGCTCTTTCTGATACTCTCAAAGATTCTTCTAAATCAGTAATCCAAAAATTGCAACAACAAAGTTTAGAAGTCATTATGTTAACGGGGGATAATCAACAAACAGCACAGAAAATCGCTTCTGCAGTGGGTATTAGACACTTTTTTGCCCAAGTACTTCCTTCGGAAAAAATAGCAAAAATTAAAGAAATTCAGCAAAATACAGGAAAATTAGTCGCTATGGTAGGCGATGGTATTAATGATGCACCCGCACTTGCCCAAGCTGACGTTGGCTTTGCTATTGGCACGGGTACAGATGTGGCGATCTCATCTAGTGATATAACGCTAATATCAGGAGATTTACAAGGTATTATAGCGGCGATAAAATTAAGTAAAGAAACCATGAAAAATATTAAACAAAATCTATTTTTTGCCTATGTATATAACGTAATTGGAATACCAATTGCCACAGGTATTTTATATCCCTTTTTCGGATTGTTATTAAACCCCATAATTGCTGGAGGTGCTATGGCTTTTAGCTCTGTATCAGTGGTAACAAATGCTTTACAACTAAAGAAAATTAAGTTATAACTATAATATATTAATCAACTTTTCGTGATTATTTAAAATTAATTAATACAGTTTTAGTGTTAAGCTGGTTTGCATTTAAAGGCTAAAGGTAACAGTAGACTTCTTGCAGAAGTGGAGTAATGAGTAATGAGTAATGAGTAATGAGTAATGAGTAATGAGTAAAAAAATTAATGTTTTCCATCCTAAAATAGATTTTACCTTTTATTTTGCAAGAGGTCTAGTTAAGAATTTAGTTTCATTTTTTTATTATGAGAAGAAAATATGAGTTAAATGCGTCTTAGCTTATTATTAAGATGGTGTGATCAATTAGTAATAGTGTAGTTAACATGACTATTCTTGATATTCGTAACTTACAAGTGGTATTCCTTAACGATGAAAATCAACCTACCATTGCCGTAGATAAAATTAATATTGCACTACAAAAAGGCGAAATATTAGGTATTGTGGGAGAATCTGGTTCAGGAAAATCCGTTACATCCTTAGCTATAATGGGCTTATTACCATCTTCAGGGAAAATTACTGGTGGTGAAATTTATTTTCAAGATAACCCATCTTCAACCCCTCTCAATTTAGTTTCTCTTTCCTCCGATGAAAAAAGACAATATCGTGGGGGAAAAATTGCAATGATATTTCAAGAACCGATGAGCTCTCTTAATCCTGTTTATAATATCGGTTTTCAAATTACAGAAGCTATCCGTTTACACCAAAATATCTCTGAATTAGAAGCAAAAAGACAAGCTATTAATTTATTACAAGAAGTTAAATTATTACCTAATGATGCTCAATTAACCGAAGAATTTTTACAACAAAACGCCACTTCAAACCCCAAAGAAATTCAATCCTATCTTAATCAACGGAAAAGGGCAATTTTAAAACGTTTTCCCCAAGAAATGAGTGGAGGGCAATTACAAAGAGTCATGATTGCTATGGCTATTTCTTGTCAACCTAGTATATTAATAGCAGACGAACCAACTACAGCGTTAGATGTAACAATACAAGCTACGATTTTGGAATTATTAAAAGAATTATGTCGTAGTCGAGAAATGTCGTTAATTTTTATTACCCATGATTTAGCGGTAGTAGCCAACATCGCCGACAGTTTAACGGTAATGTATCAAGGAAAAATTGTTGAATATGGCAAAACTCTTGATATTCTTTTTAATGCTCAACAACCCTATACTAAAGGTTTACTAGCCTGTCGCCCAAGGTTAGAAGAAACTCGCACTTATTTGCCGACTGTTGCTGATTTTATGGGGAATAATTCCGCAACGACTCCCCCCTCATTTTCCCAAAATATCAGAGAAATTAAGCTCAATCAAGCCCTTCTGACGGTGGAAAATTTAAAGGTTGGCTTTCCCAAAAAAAGCTCATTACCTTGGCAAAAAGAATATTTTTGGGCAGTAAATGATGTTAGTTTTCAAGTATTTTCAGGAGAAACTTTAGGATTAGTGGGAGAATCGGGTTGCGGTAAATCAACTTTAGCTCGAACAATTTTAAGATTAATTCCCACAAAAGAAGGTAAAATCCAGTTTTTAGGACAAAATTTAACCCAATTACCGCCAAAAAGCTCTCGTTTAAGGCAATTACGCCGAGAAATGCAAATTGTCTTTCAAAATCCTTATAATTCTCTTAATCCTCGTATTAATATTGGTAATACCATTCTTGAACCTTTGATAATTCATGGTATGGGTGGTAATAACCATAAACGTAAAGAAAGAGTAACATATCTTCTTGATAGGGTTGGTTTAAATCCTCATTGGTTTAACCGTTATCCCCATGAGTTATCTGGAGGGCAACGGCAAAGAGTATGTATTGCTAGGGCTTTAGCTTTAAATCCTCAATTAATTATCTGCGATGAATCCGTATCTGCCTTAGATGTTTCTATTCAAGCACAAGTTTTAAATTTACTTAAAGAATTACAATCAGAGTTTGGCTTGACTTATATTTTTATTTCCCATGATTTAAGTGTCATTAAATTTATGAGCGATCGCATTATGGTGATGAATAAAGGTAAAATTGAAGAAATATCTACGGCAACACAAATCATTGAAAACCCTCAACGAGAATATACCAGAAAACTAATTGATTCTATTCCCAAATTTCCCACTAAATAAACAACGTCTTCTTAATTGTTAATTTGCGTTTTAATTGACTACAATAAAATAATCGCTTAATCTTGCTAGGCTATCCGTTAATCAGAAATGCTCAAGGTAAGTTGACATAGGTAAATATAGAGATAACTTGACTCACCCACATTTATGACTCAGTCACCACCAAAACTTTCTATTAAGACAATTCCTCTGTTTAAATCAGTATTAACCGCTTTCTTCACAGGTGGTTTACTGACTTTTTTTAGCCCTCCCACTGTTCAAGCTGAAATGACTGATAGCCCAAAAATGGTGGTAGATGAAGTTTGGCAAATAGTCAATAATGAATTTGTTGATCGCAATTTTAATCAAGTCAACTGGCAAAATAAAAGAGAAGAACTTTTAAAAGCAAATTACTCTAGTAAAAAACAGGCTTATCGTGCTATTAATCAAGCATTAAAACAATTAAACGATCCTTATACTCGTTTTCTTCCTCCCGAACAATTTGAAGTTCTTACAGGTCAAACATCAGGGGAAGTATCTGGGGTAGGTATTCGTATCGCTATTGATCCTCGTACTCAAGATTTATATATTATTGATGTAATTAAAAAATCTCCCGCCGTAGAAGCTGGTTTAAAAAGAGGCGATCGCATTGTCAGAATTGACGGTAAACCCACAGCCTTAATGAATTTAGAACAAGCATCCGAAGCATTAAAAGGAGAATTAGAATCTGTAGTAAGGATTGAAATTTCAAGAGAAAGAAAACCAGCATTTGAGGTAAAAGTAACTCGTAGTCAAATTGAAGTTCCCTCAGTAGATTTTAGTCTGAAAAAAGAAGGAGAATTAAACGTTGGTTACATCAAATTAGATGAATTTAGTTCTTTAGCAGCACAACAAATGAAAGAAGCTATCGACGAACTGAAAGAACAAAAAGCCTCCGCCTTTGTTTTAGATTTGAGAGGTAATCCGGGAGGGTTATTATTCGCTAGTGTTGATATTGCTAGAATGTGGATGGCAGAAGGTGAAATTGTAGATGTAGTAGATCGTCGTGGTGGCCATCGTCGTTTTCAAGCTAATAATTCCGCTATTACAGATTTACCTTTAGTGGTTTTAGTGGATGGTAATTCAGCTAGTGCTAGTGAAATTTTAACAGGTGCATTGAAAGAGAATAAAAGAGCTACTATTGTAGGTACAACAACCTATGGAAAAGGTTTAGTACAATCGGTACATTCTCTGTCAGATGGTTCAGGGTTAGCAGTGACAATTTCTCGTTACTATCCTCCCAGTGGTATAAATATTAATAAAACAGGTATCACTCCTGATGTTGTTCAAAATATTAGCAAAGAACAAGAGTTTCTTCTGACTCAAAATCCTTCTTTATTAGCGACAAAAGATGATCCTCAATATTCTAAAGCCGTAACGGTTTTAAAAATGAGAAGTAGTATTCCTCCTAAAAACTCCGTTAATCCTGTGAGTATTTTACAGTAAATTTTATTCTTCAAAGTTATTTTTACTATTACAATAATTATAGTTTTATCTTTTTAATAAAATAGTGAAAAAAATTAGATTAAATGATGATGAAAATTATTGTTTATCCATAGTTATTCCTGTTTATAATGGCGGTGAAAATTTCCATTTTTGTTTAGACAGTATTAAAGAATTTGCACCTTCATCAGTGGAAGTAATTATTGTCGCTGATGGGGATACTGATGGTTCGAGAAATTTAGCTACTGAATTTGACTATCAACTCTTAGTTAATAATATCAGTCAAGGACCAGCTACAGCTCGAAATATGGGGGCAAAAATTGCTAAAAGTGATTTAATTTGTTTTTTTGACGCTGATGTGACTATTAATCAAAATACCATACCTCTAATTGTTGATTTTTTTGCTCAGAATCAAGACATTTCAGCTATTATAGGTTCTTATGATGATGCACCTTTTGCGGATAATTTTTTATCTCAATATAAAAATCTTTTTCACCATTATAATCATCAAAAAGGCAAAGAGAATGCTTCTACTTTTTGGGGTGCTTGTGGCATAATGCGTAAAAAAATATTTCTCGAAATAGGAGGTTTTAATGAAAATTATCGTTTTCCTTCCGTAGAAGATATTGAATTAGGTTATCGACTTATTAAAGCTGGTTATGAAATTCGTTTATGTAAAGATATTCAAGTAAAACATCTGAAAAAATGGACTGTTATTTCTCTACTAAAAGCTGAGATTTTTTACCGTGCAATTCCTTGGACTGTTTTAATATTAAAATATCAACAAATAGTCAATGATTTAAACTTAAATTGGTTAAATAGATTTAGTATAATTCTTGTTTATTTTTCCATTTTATTTATACTATTATCTTTCTGGCAAAAAATATTTATTCCTTTGATTTTACTGAATATTATTATTCTTTTAATTGTCAACAAAAATCTTTATCAATTCTTTTGGCAAAAAAAAGGTTTATTATTTGCTTTAAAAGTTATTCCTTGGCATTTTTTATATTTTTTTTATGGTGGTTTAGGTTTCGTTATTGGATTCTTTAAATTTAAAATTTTATCCCCAAATAAGGTTGATTATTAGCTTAATTTTATTGCTAAATTATGAAAAATTATGCTCTACTTTATTTCTGTTTGGACTATTTTATTGTTTATTTGTTTAATCCTTGGTATTGCTATTCTAAATAGTACTCGAATAGATTATTTAACTAGAAAAACTGATAGATTTTTTTTGTCTATTTGGTTAGGAATAATTAGTTTAACTTTATTACTTTTAAGTATATCTTTTTTTCTTCCATTATCTAATTTAGTTGGTTTATCTGCTAGTTTAATATTAATTTTAGTAAGCGTTTCTTTTTCAAAAAATCGTCAAGAAATTAAATCATTATTAACAAAATTAAACTTAAATTATATTATATTTTATTTTCTTATTGCTATTATTATTTCTGCTATTACTACTCAGAAAATTATCTGGTTTGATACAGGATTATATCATTGGGGATCTATTAAATGGTTATCTCAATTTGGGACAGTTTACGGTGTAGGTTTGATTAATCCTAAATTCGGTTTTAATGCTGGTTGGTTTGCCTTTTCTGCTCCTTTATATGCTCCTTTTTTAGGTTCTCATATTGGTGCAATAAGTAATGGATTTCTTTTTTTTATCGGTGTTATTCATTTTCTTATTTCCTTCAAAAATTTATTTATAAAAACTAAAATATTATTAATTTCCGATACTTTTATTTTTATTTATTATAGTTTTATTTTGTCTGTTTATACTATAACTTCTTTTTCTAAATCTCCAATTTTAATTTCTTTCTCTCCTGATATTCCAGTTAATTTTTTTATAGGAATTATTGCATGGAGTCTGCTTTTATTATCTAATAATTATAAAGTATCAAATACAACTAATTATTTATTCCTCCCTCAATTCATACCCCTTTTCTTATCATTAGGCACAGTTTCTATTAAATTATCAGCTTTACCACTATTAGGAATAACCTTCTTTTTTTCTTGCTTTAATAATTATCAAAAATCAAAAATAATTAAAAAATTTATTATTAGTAGTTGTTTATCAATTTTATTATTAATACCAACCTTTGGCTATAGTATTAAAACCACAGGATGCTTTTTATATCCTTCTCCTTTTTTGTGTTTCAATGTACCATGGGCGATCAATAAAACTGTTATTCAAGAGGAAAAAACCAGTATTATTGGTATAGATTCCAGCAAGAATTATAAAAATCCCGTAATTTTCATATTAAATAAAAGATTACAATGGTTAAAATCATCAATAAAATTGCAAATAATGGTGTTATTAATTATTTTTTCTGTTATATTTTCATTCTTGATTATTAAAAATAAAGCTAAAATTAACTCTATTCAAGGATATGCTTGGATTATAGCTTTAGGCTTATTAGGTATTACTTTTATTATGATTCAAATTCCTTTATTAAGATTTGGCTTAGGATATTTTTGCTTAATTCCTAGCTTATTTATAAGTATATTTTTTATGCCAAAATTAATCTCATTATTTCATGTTAATAAATTTGTAATGAATAAACTATTTTTCTTTATTTTAATAAGTTTTACTTCGCTAATTATTATCTTTGATAATTCTATTAAAGAGCGTTTATTTTTACCTTTAAAACTAACTGAAATTGAAGTTATAAAAGCACAAATTAATGATGTTAGTTATGTCTATCCTGATAATTGGAAAATTAAATGCTGGAATCACGAATTACCTTGTTCTGCTCTTCCTATCTACGATAATATTAGATTAAAAGATCCAAAAAAAGGTATTGGTGGAGGATTTTTAAATATTCAAGATAGAAAAAATTAATCTAGTAATTATCAATTATTTATGAATAATAAATGTAATATGTAAAAGAAAATAACTAATTTAAAAATATTATAATTAGATTTTCATAAAAATTATATGTTATTATTACGATAAAAATAAATTATCTAAATTCTTATTATTGTGAAGCCTAATCACTATCCTACTCTAATTATTGGTGCAGGGCCTGCGGGGTTAACGGCAGGTTATGAATTAAGTAAAAATAATCAAAATATTTTAGTTTTAGAAAAATCGGATAAAGTGGGAGGAATTTCTCGTACTGAAACCTATAAAGGTTATCTTTTTGATATAGGTGGACATCGATTTTTTACCAAAGTTAAAAGAGTTGAAAATCTTTGGCATGAAGTTTTAAAAGATGAATTTATAAAAGTTTCTCGTCTTTCTCGAATTTATTATGATGGTAAATTTTTTAGTTATCCTTTAGAACCTTTAAATGCAGTAAAAAATTTAGGAATTATTAATAGTTTAATGATCCTTTATAGTTATTTTAAAATTAAAATCTTTCCTTTATCTTCAGAAGAAAATTTTGAACAATGGGTAACAAATCGTTTTGGTGAGCGCTTATATCAAACTTTTTTTAAAACCTATACTGAAAAAGTCTGGGGTATTTCCTGTACTAAAATTAGCGCTGATTGGGCTGCCCAACGTATTCAAGGATTATCTTTACGAAAAGCCGTAATTGATGCGTTATTTGGCATTAGTAAAGCTAAAACCTTGATTAAAGAATTTGATTATCCCATTAAAGGGCCGGGTATGATGTGGGAGAAATTTCAAGAAAAACTCGAAAATAAAGGCTCTCAAGTATTACTTAATACTGAAGTAATTAAAATTCAAAGAAAAGACAAAAAAATTACAGCTATTATTGCTCAAAAAGGGAATGAAACTTTTAGAGTGACAGCAGATCATTTTATTAATACTATGGCTATAACTGCTTTAATTAGGCGTTTAGAGCCTTTACCACCTGAAAATATCTTAAAAGCAGCTTCTACTCTCAAATATCGTGATTTTCTCATTGTACCTCTTATTATTGACCAAGAACATTTATTTCCTGACAATTGGATTTACATTCATAGTCCAGAATTTCAAGTAGGGCGCATCCAAAATTTTAAAAATTGGAGTTTAAAAATGGTAGCTGATGTTACTAAAACTTGTTTAGGAATGGAATATTTTTGTAGCGAAGGTGATAAATTATGGGAAATGAATAATGAAGACTTAATCCGATTAGCTAGTGAAGAAGTAGTTAATTTGGGATTGATAGATGACATCAAAAAAGTAATTGATGGTACTGTGATTCGACAAAAAAAGGCTTATCCTGTTTATGATGAAGAATATCAAAAAAACCTAATTATACTCCAAGAATACATTGACGAATTTGAGAATTTACAATCTGTGGGACGTAATGGAATGCACCGTTATAACAATCAAGATCACTCTATGTTATCAGCATTATTAGCCGTAGAAAATATTTTCGGTGAAAATCATAATTTATGGGATATTAACACAGAGCGATCCTATCATGAAGAATTTATGACTAAAAAATTAATAAATAAATGAGTCAGCAATCTCCATTAAATTCTACTTATTTTGTATCTGTTATTATCCCTATATTTAATGATATTCAAGGTTTAAAAATCTGTTTAGAGGCTATCAAAAATCAAACTTATCCTCAGACATTTTTTGAAGTTATTGTTATCGATAATGCTTCAAATAATAGCGATAGTATTAAAAATTTAACCAAACAATACAATAATGTTTTATATGAATATGAAAGTAAAATAGGCTCTTATGCCGCTAGAAATAAAGGACTTTCCGTTGCACGAGGAGAGATAATCGCTTTTACTGATGCCGATTGTATTCCTGCTGATGATTGGTTAGAAAAAGGAATTATTAAATTATCTTCTGTGTTTAACTGTGGTTTAATTGGCGGTAAAATTAATTTAATTTATCTTCAGGAAAAACCCATAACTCCCGTAGAATTATATGAAAGTGTAATGGCATTTCGACAAGAAGAATTTATCACTGAAAATCATTTTTCTGTCACCGCAAATATGTTTACATGGAAAAAAGTAATTGAAAAAGTAGGGTTTTTTAATGATAATCTCAAATCAAGTGGAGATTTAGATTGGGGAAGAAGAGTATATGCTTCTGGTTATTTTCAATTATATGCTTCTGATGTTTCTGTTACTCATCCTTCTCGATATTCATTTTCTCAGTTATATAAACAAACTATTAGACATACTGGCGGTATTTATGATTTATATTTACGAAGTGAGTTTCCGAAAACAGAGGGTATTTATTTATTTTTAAAATATATATTATTAAATTTAATGCCTCCTGTTAGTTTTGCTCTAAAAATCTTTAAAAATCCTCAAATAGACAAATTAAAAGATAAATTTACCATTATATTAGTATTTTTTTTAGTTCGTTTAATAACCCTATTAGAAATTTGTCGATTATTATTAGGAAAAAACTCTTCAAGAGAATAAATAATGTTTAATAAATTTATGAAAGAATTACAATATAGAGAAAATATTTTACCAGATTTTTTAATTATTGGTGGCATGAAATGTGGCACTACCAGTTTACACTATTACTTAAAGTTTCATCCAGAAATTGTTATGTCCACGGAAAAAGAATTAGACTTTTTTATCAAAGAAAAAAATTTAGAAAAAGGAGTGGATTGGTATAAATCTCAGTTTAAAGGTAAAGCTAAAATTTATGGAGAAGCCTCTCCTAATTATACTAATTATCCTCGATGGGAAGGTTGTCCTGAAAGAATTTATAATTTAAAATCGGATATTAAACTAATTTACATTTTAAGAGATCCTTTAGTCAGAATTCTATCCCAATATATCCATGAATATAAAGAAGAAAGAGAAAATTTACCCTTTGATGAAGCAATCTTTAATAATGATGATTATATTTTTCGGAGTAGTTATTATCTACAATTAGAACAGTATCTAAAATATTTTCCTCCTTATAATATTTTTATTACTACCATTGAAGAATTATCTAATTTTCCTGAATCTACTTTAAAATCTATTTTAAATTTTCTAAATATTTCCGAAGATATTAGTATGATTCCCTATCAAAAAATATTACATAATTCTATTCATAAAAGAAGAAAAAATAAACTAGGTAATATTATTTCAAAAAATCCCCTTATCAAAAAAATAGATTTATTACCTCCTCCTTATAGATACCGTCTTCAACATTTAATTTACTTCCCTTTTTCTCACGCTATTAAAAGACCACAATTAACAGAAAATTTAAGAGAAAAATTAATTAATTTACTCCAAGAAGATGTATATAAATTAAGAGAATACACGGGTAAAAATTTTGAACAATGGTGTTTATAAAAAACCATGAATCTTCAGCAAAAAACTATTAGAGGAATGTTTTGGTCTGGCATTAATAATTGGGGTAGTCAAGCAGTATCATTTATTATATTTCTCATTTTAGCCCGTTTATTAACTCCTTCTGCTTTTGGTTTAGTTGCCCTTGCTAATATATTTATCAATTTACTTGAACTTTTTTTATGTCAAGGTTTTTCTCAAGCCTTAATTCAAAAAGAAAAAATTAATGATCTCGAAATTAATACAGTTTTTTGGACACAAATTCTTCTTGGTTTTTTATTAACTATCTCTACTTTTTGTCTTTCTAATTTTATCGCTTATCGTTTTAATCAACCCTCTTTAACTCCTGTTTTAAAATGTTTCTCTTTCTTGTTTATTATTAGCTCTTTTAGTGAAATTCAAAGAGGTTTATTAGTCAGAAATTTTGCTTTTAAAGCCATTGCTATTCGCAACTTATTAGGAGTATTTTTTGCAGGAATTATCGGCATTATTATGGCTTTTAATAACTTTGGAGTTTGGAGTTTAGTTGGGCAACAATTAACCTATGAAATTATAAGGGTTGTTGTTTTATGGAATACATCTGATTGGCGACCAAAATTACAATTTTCTGTGACGAATTTACAAAATTTTATGGGTTTTGGAATTAGTATTTTAGGTTATAAATTAACATTATTTTTTAATCAAAGAACTGATAGTTTATTAGTGGGATATTTTTTAGGAGAAATTACCTTAGGATATTATGCGATCGCTCATCGTATTTTACAAGTAATGACTCAATTATTAATAGGAACATTAAGTCAAGTTTCTTTGCCTTTATTTGCTCGTTTACAGAATGATTCTCAACGGTTTTTAGAGACTTTTTATCGGACAACTCAATGGACTTGTTTAATCGCTTTTCCCGTATTTTTTGCCACTATTATTCTTAGTAAAGAATTGATTATAACTGTATTTGGAGAAAAATGGATTAATGTTGTTCCTATTATGCAAATCTTAAGTTTAATCGGTATAATTCGATCAATTTCTCTCTTTCAAAGATCCGCATTTGTGGCTTTAGGAAAACCAAATTTACAGTTTAAATTAGAATTATTTAACGGAATTTTAAACTTGATTTTTTGTTTAATTTCTATCAGATTTGGCATCAAAGCTATTGCTATGGCTTATGTACTTAGTGATTATGTAGTATTTCCTATAGGACAATGGGTTTTAAGTAAATTAATTTCTTTATCTTGGAAAACTTATTTATCAAATTTTTTAGCACCAATTACCTGTACATTAGTTATGATTTTAGTTATGATTTTAAGTAAAAAATTCTTGATAATAAATATTGAACCTTCTCTAACATTAATTATTAGTTCCATAATAGGTTTTATAACATATACTTTAACTTTAATGATCATATTTCCTCTTTTATTTAAACAAATTTACACTTTAATTAAACCCTAAATTTATTTTATGAGTAGAAAATTTACCACTAAATTTTTAACCGAAACAGAATATGAAAAATGGTCAAAATTTGTATCTGAATCACCGACAGGAACTATTTATAGTTTACCTGAATATTTAAAAATTTTATGTGAAATAACAGGAGATCAATTTAGAATTTTAGCAGTATTTCAAGGTTCAGAATTAGTCGCTGGTATAGCTCTTTATGAAGTTTGGTCAAAATTTCTTCCCGTTGGTATATCTTTTCCTCACCGTCTTTTAACCTATCATAGTGTTGTTTTCAAAGAATATTCTACTAATTATATCAGTAAAAAAAGAGCAAGATATGCAGCAATTTTAGAAGTTTTAATTAATAAATTATTAGACATTAATTATGTATATTTAAAATTCAATATTTATTATTTAATTAATGATATGAGATCTTTTCTTAATGTGGGCTGGAAAGTTATACCTAGTTATAGTTATCTTGTTGATATTCAAGATATAGAAAACGTTTGGCATAATATAGAACAAAATTTAAGACGTTTAGTGAATAGAGGAATTAAAAATGGTTTAAATTTTTGTGTTGATGATGATTTTGATAGTTTTTTTAAATTATATTCTAATACTTATCAAAGAAAAGGAATTTCATTATATTTTTCAGAAAATCAGTATAAAAAATATTACGAATTTTTACGAGAAAAAAATCTTTGTCAACTTCATCAAGTACGTTTAAATAATAATCAATCGGTAGGTGCTTTTTTAATTTTAACTGATTATAATTACAATACTTATACTGTATGTGCTGGTAGTGATAATCAATATTTTAATCTTGGTAGTTCGGCTTTCTTACGATGGAAGTCTTTTGAATATTTATCTACTTTAGGCTATAAAAATAATGATTTAACTGGTGCAAGTTTAGGTAATGTTAACAACTTTAAAAATCAATTAGGAGGAAATTTAATTACTAATTGGAGTGTAGAAAAACCAACTCATTTTAGTTATCTTTTATATCGGAAATTAAGAGATTTTACTAAATTCAAATAAATAGTTTTAATAATCGGCGTTGCTGAATTAAGGTATGATTTTTAGATAAAGGGGTCAAATTATCAAAAATAAAAAAATGATACAATGTCCAGAGTGCGGGTCTAAACATATTCACAAAAATGGAATTAAAAAAGGAAAGCAAAATCATCTTTGT
>NZ_JBGSUU010000052.1:0-51363 GCF_041753295.1 Geminocystis sp. | reverse complement strand
ATACATTTTTAAGCATTCATTTCTTACCCCATCACTATAACCTCTGGAACTAATCTTTAGTGGATTTATAAACTGCCTACCACAATCAACACAAAGATGATTTTGCTTTCCTTTTTTAATTCCATTTTTGTGAATATGTTTAGACCCGCACTCTGGACATTGTATCATTTTTTTATTTTTGATAATTTGACCCCTTTATCTAAAAATCATACCTTAATTCAGCAACGCCCGATTCCGTTAGTGGCTAACCCAGAGGAATATTCTCAGGCGATCGCTCTTTCTAGTACTACTTATCAATTATTAGGTGTTTTAGGCCCAGGGTTAGCAGGTAGTATTGCTGCCTTCGTAGGTACAAGACAAGTTTTTTTCTTAGACGGAATTACTTTTCTCATCGCCTCTATCTTAATCATGACATTACCTAAACGATTAATCGTCAACCGAAACGAACAAAAAGCTAAAACTATTGGTAAAACCCTACAAGATATTAAGATTGGGACAATGAGCTTATTCCATGATTGTGATCTTCGTTATGCTTTAGCAATGCAGTTAGTCGCCGCTTTATCAGGTGCAGCAATTTTAGTTAATACGGTTGGTTATGTTCAAGGTACATTAGCTCTGAGTAAAATCGAATATGGTTGGGTAATGGCTTCCTTTGGAATTGGTGCTACTTTAGCATCTGTTGGCTTAGGAAATTTCAACCAAAAATATAAGCAAACACTCTTAACAAGCATTGGAGCAATTATTATTACTATAGCTATGTTACCTGTAAATTGGGGAAACTTAAATATATTATTATTGTTATGGTTAATAGCTGGAATCGGACAACCCCTAGTTAATGTGCCAACTCAAACTTTGATTGCCAATAAAATTGCCATTGAATTTCAAGGGAGAGTTTATGGGGCTCATTTTGCGTGGAGTCATTTATGGTGGGCTTTCTCTTATCCCTTAGCAGGGTGGATGGGAAGTAACTTATCTAACTCCTATTTTTTTTATAGTGGGATTATTGGTGTTGTATTTTTGATCCTAATTCATTTAATTTTCAAATAGTATTAGATTGCTTAGTTTTTAATCACATTAAAAGTAGAAAACCATTTTACAAAATTAATATGTGAGTCTATTCTGTAATTAATCAATTTTTAACTTAATCACTATTGAAAAAAAGAAATAGTATCTTTTAAAGCAATAATAAAAGCATCAATCTCCGCAAAAGTATTATAAAAATATAAACTTGCCCTAGCACTACCAGAAATATTTAAGTAACGGTGTAAAGGTTGGGTACAATGATGACCAGAACGAATAGCAATACCTTCATGATCTAAAAGTGTTGCTAAATCACTGCCATGAATACCTGTAACGTTGAATGCCGCTAAAGCAGCTCTTCCTTTACCTTCAGCCGTTGGCTGATTTCCGTAAATAGTTAAGTTAGGAATCTCATTTAATTGTTTAAATAAATATGCCGTCAATTCTTCTTCATAATCATGAATATTATCCATGCCTATTTTATTAAGATAATCTATCGCTGCACCTAGGGCGATCGCTTCCCCAATGGCAGGAGTACCAGCTTCAAATTTATGGGGCAATTCACCACAAGTAAAATGATCTAAATATACATCTGCAATCATTTCGCCACCGCCTAAAAAAGGAGGCATAGCTAATAATAACTCTTCTTTGCCGTATAAAAAGCCGATACCTGTTGTAGCACACATTTTATGCCCTGAACCTACAAGCCAATCACAATTCATCTGTTGAACATCGATGGGTAAATGAGGTAAACTCTGACAAGCATCAATTAAAACTTTTGCACCGTATTGATGAGCTAAATTGATAATATTTTCCACTGGGTTGATACAACCTAAAGTATTGGAAATATGAACAATAGAGACTAATTTAGTTTTATCAGATAATAGAGATTGATAATGACTAAAGTCAAATTCTTGAGTATCGGTTAATTCTACATACTTAATGACTGCGCCTGTTTTTTGGGCAATAATCTGCCAAGGAACGATATTACTATGATGCTCCATAACTGATAAAATAATCTCGTCACCAGTTTTAAGAGTATTTAAACCCCAAGTATAGGCAACAATGTTAATCGCTTCACTAGCATTTCGAGCATAAACAATTTCATTACGACTTTTTGCATTGATAAATTTAGCAATCTTGTCTCTAGCACCTTCATAAGCGTCTGTTGCCCTACCGCTTAAAGTATGAGCTCCTCTATGGACATTCGCATTATCATACTCATAATAGTGACGTAAAGCATCAATAACGGCATTTGGTTTTTGAGATGTTGCCGCATTATCAAGATAGATTAATGGTTTATCGTGAATTTTTTGATTAAGGATAGGAAAATCTTTTCTAACTTCATCGGCGATAGTTTTAACAGGTGTAAAAGTCATAATGGATAATGGATAATGAATAATGAATAATGAATAATGAATAATTTTAGATCTTTATTTTTAGTTTAATCATATTATAGCAGTTAGGATTTTTATTGAGTAATGTTAGAGAAAACACAAAGGTTAAAATATATTTTTTATGAAAACTTTTAGACTTTTTAAAACCTGATTTTAAGAATAAATAATGATGATAATATTAATCACTTATTCTTGGTTCATTTTTTAAGAAGTCTATATATAAATAGATTAACAACTATAAAATAATTAGAATCTACATAATTTTCTTGAGATTTATAAACAGTAGAATGATATTATAATTTACTTAAAAAAGTTGTTTTTCTTACGTTTTTTAATTTTATTTTTCTCATAATCAATCTCTTTAATTTTCTTCATAATGCGATCAAAATACTCTTGTAGATAGGCTTCTAAAGTAGTTGTATCTTTAGGATCTATATCAAAAGTTTTATATACTTCTTCCATGGGTGCATCTAAGGGTTTACCACTAGCCAACACTTCTGCAAAAGCTAGGCGATCTGATGTATTAAGAGTCCACTTAAACCAACGGGTAAAACCTCGTAAAAAACGGAGTAAACCAATGGGAATACGAGAAATTTTAGCAGTTTTTCCTGATAATCGTTCACAAATCTCAACAATCTGTTCCCCTGTCCATGGACGAGTTCCCACTACAGGATAACTACTATTAACGGTTTCAGGAATTTCTAAGGCTTTAATGGCAAATTTAGCAATATCTTGACTATTCATATAAGCAATAGGGGTATTTTCGCCACTTACCCACACTGGTTGATTATCAAGAATAGGGATACCATATTGAGCAATTAAGCCCTGCATAAATCCTGCTAACTTGAAAATAGTATAATTTACGCCAGATTCTTGTAAAAATAACTCAGTACAATGTTTTATCTCCATTAATGGTACATTTTCAAACTCTTGAGCATTAAGAATTGAGAAAAAGATATAACGTTTAATATTAAATTGTTTTGCAGCTTGAATTAAGTTAATTTTACCCTGCCAATCAACATCTTTAATTCTGAGAGAATCTGTAGCTCTCGATGTTGCTGCATCTATAATTACATCAATACCTTCTAAAGCTCGAATCAAACTCTCAGGTTTACAAATATCACCTTTAACTAATTCTGCACCCCATTCTTTCAAAAAACTAGCTTTACCGTTATTTCTCACTAAACAACGCACTTGATAATCTTTATCGATGGCATGACGTACTATTTGTCGCCCTAAAGTACCTGTTGCTCCTACTACTAATATTTTCATTGATTATTAAGTTTATTTACATATTTTTAAATTTCATTAAGATTTTATCAGAAAGGGGAGAGGGGGAATGAACAATTAACAATTAGCCGTAAACATAGGTATAAAAATCTTCCTTGTTTATCTCTTTATATTTAATTAAGGTAACTTTTGGTTATGATGGTGTTGTGAAAACTGAAATTGAGTAAATATTAGAGATTATGTCTTTAGCACTAACTAACGAAAACGTAGAACAAGTATTAGACGAATTACGTCCATATCTCATGGCCGATGGTGGTAATGTTGAGTTAGTAGAAATTGACGGACCTACGGTAAAATTAAGATTACAAGGTGCTTGTGGTTCTTGTCCTAGTTCTACTATGACTCTTAGAATGGGTATCGAACGCCGTTTAAGAGAATATATCCCTGAAATTGCCGAAGTAGAGCAAGTTTTTTAACATATTGGACAGTTGACAGTTAATTTAATTTTGTTAAATGCTTTTTTCTGCTAATTCTACATAGCTCGATGAGCTAATTTTTTCCTGTATTTAAGTATTTTTATAAAGTTTTTTTGTTGACTTTATCAAATCTTCTTCATAACTTTACAGAATCTTTTTATTATTTCTGAAGGTTTGTATTTACGATAATTATAGGAATTATTATAAACTCAAATTTTCATGAAATCTACTGACTTAGTTACGATTTTATCTACTGTAGCTCTTGGTTTAATGGTTAATACATTATCTGCTGAAGCTATTAGTTTTACCTCGTTATCAAACTTTACTGATACAGATTTTAATAACGCTAAAAGCTCCACTAATAGTAATTATTTTACTCAACCTTGGCAAGAAGATTGGGTAGCGGAAGTTAGAGGTGGAAATAACGCTACTAACGGTACTTATGAATTATCTGTTAATAATTGGACAACAAATAATGGTACTGATGTTACATACCCCTCTACTCAACAAAATATATTTACCAGCGGCCAAGCTGTTGATTTTTCGGTAAGTTATGATGGTACAAACGCAACTTTTCTTTGGGGTACAAATTTAGGGACATCTCAAAAAACTTTACAAAGCAGTAATTTAACCGAAGCATCTCGTTTCCCTAATGGACTTGATAGTATTTTTATTCGCCTTCGTTCTCGCATAACTACTCCTATAAATAGTTTTCAGCTTTCAAACTTAAATGTCAACGGTGTAGGTTATGGTGGCTCATTATTAGCGGATAATAGTGATAATTTAAACTATCTGTTAATAACAGGATTAAATGATAATTTTACTTTAACAGGTACTGCGGTGTTATCTTGGGAAGGAGCTATACCAAATAACTCTAATTTAGATATGACTATTAAAATGGGTTATGGTGCTGTACCCACAAATGTACCTGAACCTTCCACAATCATTGCTACATTAACGGCTTTAGGATTAGGTTCTTTAATGAAGAAAAAGGTACATTAAATTTAATTGCTAGGGTTTTTTAATTATATTTCTAAAATTAAAAGATTAGTTTGCCAAAAATCTCAAAATTCATTAATTAAACGGTGTTTGAAAAACTAAAAAAGCAAGAAATATATTTTTATGTTTATTTTAAGTCAAGACAAAATCTGCGTATAATGATAATTCGTGACTAAATATTGAAAATTAAAATCTTTTTATGACAAATATCTATACAGTAGAAATTATTAACCAAGGTCAAACTTATACTTTACAAGTACCTGAAGATCAAAAAATCTTAGACGTTGCTGAACAACAAAATGTAATTATACCTAATTCTTGTAATGCCGGAGTTTGCACCACTTGTGCAGCAAAAATCATTAGCGGTGAAGTAGAACAAAGTGAAGGTATGGGTTTATCTCCTGAGTTACAAGGAGAAGGTTATGCTTTACTATGTGTGTCTTATCCTCGCTCTAATTTAAAAGTAGAAACGGGTAAAGAAGATGAAGTTTACGATCGCCAATTCGGCAAAGCAAGTTAATAATTAATAGTTAATAATTAATAATTAACAATTAACAATTAATTCTCCTAGTCTCCCAGTCTTCGATATTCTGCGATCGCATCAAGGGATCTTTGAGCATAGCTTTGATAACGTTCACGTTTATTACGGATTTTCTCCGAAAATGGAGGAATTATGCCGAAATTGGGAGGCATGGGTTGAAAATGTTTAGCGTCGGCGGTGCTGATAAACTCAAATAAAGCTCCCATCATGGTGATATTCGGTAAAGTTAAAGGTGATTTATTTTGAGCGATTCTAGCGGCATTTGTACCAGCCAACCAACCTCCAGCGGCTGCTGCCGTATAACCTTCCGTGCCGATTATTTGCCCTGCGGCTAACAAAGTATCTCGATATTTAAACTGTAAAGTGTCTTTTAATAGTTGAGGTGCATTTAAAAAAGTGTTTTGGTGCATCACTCCCATACGCACAAATTCAGCATTTTCTAACCCCGGAATTAAGCGAAAAACCCTTTGTTGTTCTCCCCATTTTAAGTTTGTTTGAAATCCTACCATATTCCATAACTGCCCTGCTTTATCTTCTTGGCGCAACTGTACCACTGCATAAGGGCGTTTATCTTTATTTTCCCTAAAATCACCTAAACGAGCATCAAATAAACCAATGGGCTTCAAAGGGCCATATCTCATGGTTTCTTCTCCCCGTTGGGCTAATTCTTCAATGGGCAAACAGGCTTCAAAAAACTTAGCATTTTCTCGCTCAAAATCTTTTAATTCCGCTTGTGGTGCTTGACATAATTCTTTACGAAATTGTAAGTATTGCTCTTTATTCATAGGGCAATTCAAATATGCCGCTTCCCCTTTATCGTAACGAGACGCAAGAAAGGCAATATCTTTATTAATTGATTCTCCCACTATAATTGGACTAGCCGCATCAAAAAAGTTCAGATAATCCATACCTGTCAAATTTTGCAATTCTTGAGCTAAAGAAGAACTTGTTAAAGGACCTGTCGCTAATACTACAATTCCATCTGATGGTATTGCCTTAATTTCTTCTCGTCTAAGGGTGATTAAAGGATGATTATCAAGGGTTTGCGTTAATTCTTGACTAAAAACGCCTCTATCCACTGCTAACGCACCTCCTGCGGGTACACGATGTTTATCAGCTATTTTAATTACAATAGAGTTTAAAAGCCGTAATTCTTGATGTAATAACCCTGCCGCTCGATCAGTAGCATCAGCACCGAAGGAGTTACTACAGACCAATTCTGCCAATTCTTCGCTATGATGAGCGGGGCTTTTAACGACGGGGCGCATTTCATATAAGTCAACAGGGATACCAGCTTGAGCGATTTGCCATGCGGTTTCAGTACCAGCTAAACCACCACCGATTACAGTTATATTTTTCATGAAAATTAAGAAATTAGAGGAAACAGAGGAAGGTAAGAGAAAAAGAGGAGATTAACTATACATTATTAATTATTAATTATTCATTATTAATTGTTTAGACGTTATGTTTGAGTAAATACTTAATAGTTTTAAGTAACTCCATTGTTTTGAAAGGTTTGATAATATAAGCATCCGCACCTTGTTTTGTTGCCCAGTGAATATCGAAATCTTCCCCTTTTGTAGAGCAAATGATTACGGGGACTTTTTCTGTAGCAGGATTAGTTTTTATCCAGCGACATAATTCATAGCCATTCATTTCGGGCATAACTACGTCTGTAATAACAAGATTAAATTGTTCAGCTTCTAAGATTTTTGTTGCTTCTACCCCATTTACGGCTTCTTTTACCTGAATATTAAATTGCTTCAGTGCTTCGCAGATCACTTCTCTGGGAGTATGATTATCATCAACAACTAAAATTTTAATCATGATTTGATTAACACTTAACGATTATAGGGAGTAGATGGATTAATAACTATAGACTATATTAGTATAGCTAAAAATGCTGAAAAGTTTTTCTTTGGTTTAATAAAAGTTTGGGATAGACATTTTCAGGATCAACTAATTGTATCTCAGATGATGCACTAATTTCACCTATTATATGACAATTTTTGCCTAATCTTTTTTGTAAATATTGTGCTGTTTCTTCATTCATACATAAAACTAATTCAAAGTCTTCTCCTCCGTATAGTATCCAATTCCATGCGGTTTCATCGTTGGTTATTTTTTTGATGGCAGAAGGAATCACAATTTTTCGGCGATTAATTGTCGCTCCAACATTACTTTTTTGACAAATTTGTATAATGGCATCCGCTAATCCATCACTGCTATCCATACCCGTAACTTTAGGGTAAGGATTAATACTTTTTAAGAGCTTGATTACGTCTAAACGAGGTTCGGGGTATTGATGGGCAAAAATTACTTTTTTTCTCGTTTCATCATCAATATGAGCATATTTTTGAGGATATAGCAAGATTTCTAACCCCGCTCTTGAAAGTCCATGAAGTCCTGTTGTTAAAATTAAGTCACCTACTTTCGCCCTGTGTCGATAAATTACTTCATTTTCCTTGACTTCTCCCAAGGCGGTAATGGCGATCACATTTACTTCAGATTTTGTGATGTCTCCGCCTACAACTTCAGTAGTACATTTTTGCAAACATTGTTGAATGCCTTGATAAACAGATTTAATCCATGAAATTTCAACATCTTTTCTCAAGGATAAGCCAACGGTAAAGGCAATTGGTGTTGCACCCATAGCGGCAATATCAGACAAATTAGCAGCCGCAGCACGATAACCGATAGAATGAGGAGGAGTTGTATCATCACTAAAGTGGACATTTTCCACTAAAACATCTGTAGTAATTACTAATTTTTTATCTGTATTAACATCAAGGATAGCACCATCGTCACCAATTTTTTTCCTGTCACAATATTGACTAATTATGGCTAATAATTCATGTTCGCCGATGTCTTCTAATTTTGTCATAATTAATAAGATTTTTTGTTATGGTTTCGTTTTTTATCTATATGTGGAGTAAACCGCCTCAAAGTTTAATTTTAAAAGATAATGATGTACATATTTGGATGATTAATATAGAAAATTATAGAGAAAAGATTAAAAAATTTAGAGACATTTTATCTCTGGATGAGTTAGAAAAAGCGAATAGATTTTCATTAGATATACTTAAAGAAAGTTATCAGATTAATCGAGGATATTTAAGAATAATTTTAGGTAATTATTTAAACATAAAACCAGAAGAAATTTGTTTTTCTTATAATCAAAAAGGAAAGCCTTTATTAAAAGGAGAAATTATCAATAAAATAAACTTTAATCTTTCCCATAAAAATAATTATACCGTTTATGCTCTTAGTAAAAATAATATTGGTATTGATTTAGAACAGACTAATGATAAAGTAGCCATAGAAAACATTGCTAGACGTTTTTTTTGTCAATGTGAATTTAATTATTTGAACAATTTACCGAAGAGAGAAAAACCAGAATATTTTTTTAAATTATGGACTATAAAAGAAGCCTATTTAAAAGCCATTGGTGAAGGATTATCAGGAGGATTAGATAATATTTGTTTCACCATAAATAAAAGTAGTGAAAATACAGCATTTATTTCCCATAATCATGATAAAAAACAAGATAATAACTGGTATTTTAAAACATTAAATTTGCCAAATGACTATAGAATAGGTATAGCGATTAATTCTATTTATCAACCTAACTTTTATTATTATGATGAATTTTTATATTCTTTATAATTCAATAATAGTTATCAAAGAATAAAAAGAAAGTTTGTGATAAATTGATACAGAAAAACATTAGTTTGTTTAGCCCGTAACTTTTTTGATCTTTCATCGTCAATAATGTTATATTTTTATTAGATTAAACCTATTTACCTATGTTATCGATTCAACCTGTAGAAAAATTTTTCCTTTCCTTTACTTTTCTTAGTTTAGGTTTTATGCAACCTGTATTAGCACAAGAACAACTATTAAAAACTATAACCGTTACTGGGCAAGGAATAGAAAGAATCCCCGCTACCGTTGCGAATGTCCAATTAGGAGTAGAAATTGAAGGAAAAAATGCCCCTCAAATTCAGGAAGAAGTAGCTAAACGTAGCACCTCTTTAATAGAATTACTTAAATCTAGTAATGTACAAAAACTACAAACTAGCGGTATTCAATTACGCCCTAACTATAGTTACGAGAATAATCAAAGACAATTGATTGGTTATGTTGCGACGAATATCGTTAGTTTTGAGTCACCCATTGAAAAAGTAGGTCGTTTATTAGATGATACTGTAAAAATAGGAGCAACTCGCATCGATAATGTTAATTTAACGGCAACGGAAACCGCTATTACTACAGCTCAAAAACAAGCATTAATCAAAGCTAGTCTTGATGCGCAACAACAAGGGGATGTTGTTTTAAATGCGTTGAATTTAACTGCTAAAGAAATTATTACTATTAACGTTAATGGTGCAAATGTACCTAATCCTATTCCTAGAGAAATAATGGCAGATAAACTGGCTTCTAGTGCCCCTAGTAGTACAGCAGTTGTAGCTGGAGAGCAAACAGTTTCAGCATCGGTTACTTTGCAAATTCGTTATTAAAATTAGGTTTATAATAATATGTCTGAGGTTAGGCAATTTTCTCAATTTAGCTTTTATAGTTAGAAAAATAAGGAAAAATAGCTAAACTTCATTAAATTAATATGTGTTTTGCCTAAATAATATTCCTCGTGGAAAAACATCAACCTGAATCTTTTTTCATCAAAATTGTTAAACGTTTTCAAAAAACCTTATCTTCTTTTCTTAATGCCATCGCTGAAGCTATAACCTCATCGGTGCATATTCCTCAAGTTGCTATTGGTCCAATTGTTGGAGCTTTAATTAGTGCCACCACTACTTTAATTATTGGATTCTTAACAATTTCTAACATTTTTAGTGAGCAATTTCTGTATCGTCCGTTACAAATTCAGGATAATAATGCTAATTATACTTTAGAATTAGAGCGTTATCATCAAACAATTTTAACAGAATATTTGAGTTATACAACACAATTAACTTTAGATTATCCACTGTGGAAATTACAACAAAATCCCTATTTATTAAGAGCAAATACTCAAACAGTTTTAGATGAAATTGACTCAGAAAGAAAGCGCTATATTATCATGTTTTTACAAGATGCTAATTTATTAAATTTTAATGGACAAACAACAATTCCTTTATTAAAAAATGCTAATTTAATAGAGGCAAAATTAGACAAATTAGATTTAACTTCTGCGAACTTTATCGGTGCAGATTTAACCAAAGCGAATCTTAGTCAAGCTAATTTACATAAAAGTAATTTTTATCAAGCAAAACTAACTAATACTAATTTAACTAATACCGATTTAAGAGGAGTTAATTTAGAAAAAGCGGATTTAACAAATGCTAATTTTACAAACGCTTGTTATGATAATTTCACTAAATTTGATCCTAGTTTTGATGTGCATAAAACAAAAATGCGTTTAATTTCTTCTTTCAATAATTGCCCTTTTATTCCCCTAGAAAAAGAGACTAAATAATATTTTGCTGATAGTAATAATAATATTATAAAAATCAATTTTAAGATAGTTTGAGTCAATTTTAATCCTTTGCCCTTTGCCCCTTGCCCTTTGCCCTTTATCTAATTATCTTCAAATTTATAACCAACGCCAACAACAGTTTTAATAAAAGAAGGTTGTGCTGGATTTGGTTCAATTTTTTTGCGTAAACGGCGAATATGAGTATCAACGACTCTTTCATCTCCGAAAAAATCTGCACCCCAAAGTTTATCAATTAATTGAGTGCGAGTCCATACTTTATTAGGGTAATTAACAAAAGCTACTAATAAATTGAATTCTAAAGCTGTTAAATCTAATTTTTCTTCTTTACCATCATCTAGTTGACGAATAGCAGTATGTTCATCTAAATTTAAGGTAAAGTGTTGAGTTTCGTTGATTTGTGCCTGTCCACCATGACGCATACTACGGCGTAATAATGCCCTAACTCTAGCAACTAATTCCCTTGGGCTAAAAGGCTTGACGAGGTAATCATCAGCCCCAGTGGATAAACCAATTACTCGGTCAATTTCTTCTCCTTTTGCTGTTAACATCAATATGTAAGGATCTTTTGTCATTCCTAAGTTTCTAACTTGACTACACACTTCTAATCCGTCGAGTTTGGGTAACATGAGATCTAAAATAATTAAGTCTGGTTGTATGGTTTTGGCTTTTTCAAGGGCTGATAAGCCATCATAGGCAATATGACACTCAAATCCTTCTCTGGTTAAACAATTATTGATGAGTTGAGCAATTTCTTTTTCATCTTCTACTATTAAAATTTCCATGATCACAGACAATAAATTTATTGTTATTTAGAGATTAGGGAAAAATACGATTTTGCCAAGAAAAGTTAACAAGCCACCTGTTAAAACTCCAAAAATTCCCAAAAATCCTAAAGTTAAAGTATTAAAACGGTTATTAATGGTAGTTTCTAGCTTTTCAATTTTGGTATCGACTTTATCTTCTAAAGCATCAATTTTGCTGTCTAATTTGTCGATTTTTGATTCTAACTTTTCGATTTTGACATCGATATTTTTATCAAGATGATCTATTTTTGCCTCAATCTTATTGAGTACATCAATTAAGCTAACTTCGATTGTTTGTGCCATGTTAAAATTTCTTTAGTTTTATATCAATCATAAGGAGTAGTTGACTGCTACTCTTTTTGGTTTTATCTCTGAATATAAATGAGAACGGGAAAAATGTTAATTCTCCATTACTTAGAATTATAAGTTAAAATTTTCTTGTCTATTTGTGAGTCAATGCTAAGATCTCAAATTAGTAAAACTATCTTCCCGCAATCTTAATAAAAATAAGTCGTGCAAATTTCTTTAGATTACTACCGCATTCTCGGCATACCCATTCAAGCTGAATCAAACTTGATTGAACAAGCCTATCAAGATCGCATTCTTCAGTTACCTCATAAAGGTTATAGTGATTATGCTATAACCTCTCGAAATAATTTACTGAACCAAGCCTATGGTATTTTGATCAATGATCAATCTCGTTTAGACTATGAATCATCTTTCTTTTCATCTTCTATTAAAACTGAAACGGAAGAAGTTATCGAAGATTTATCACCCTTAGAGGAAACCTCAGATTTAGAATATCTTGATGATAATGAGATAGTTCAAAATACCATTATTAATATTGAAATTGAACCGAATTTATTTATTGGTGCGCTAATTATTCTCTTAGATTTAGGAGAATATGAGTTAATTTTGACTTTAACCGAACCTTATCTTAAAGATAAAAGTAATCTAAATGATTTAATGGAAAAAGAAGAAGAATTAACTGTTATTAGTCAAGATTTAGTTTTAACTGTAGTTTTAGCTTATTTAGAATTAGCAAGGGAGAGATGGCAAGAACAAGAGTATGAATCAGCTTCTGATGCTCTGATACAGTCATATAATTTATTATTTGAAGAAGATTTATTCCCTAGTTTAAGAAAAGAGATTAAACAAGATTTAGGAAAATTACAACCTTATCAAATTTTAGAGTTAGTTACCAGAGAAAATAGTCATGTTTCTGTGAGGCAAAAAGCAGTTACATTACTTAAAAATATGTTTAATTCCAGAGGCGGTATTGAAAGTCAAAAAATAGATGAATCTGGCTTAGATATTGATGGTTTTTTACGGTTTATTCAACAAATTAGGGTTTATTTAACTGCCGAAGAACAACAGTTACTATTTGAAGAGGAAGCGCAACGGCCTTCCCCTGCTGCGGGATATTTAGCGGCTTATGCTGGTATTGCTAGGGGTTTTACCCAAAGACGGCCAGAATTTATTATTAGGGCAAAAAATAGCCTTATTTCCCTGACGATTCATCAAGATGTTTATTTAGAGCAATCTATTTGTGCTTTATTATTAGGACAAACCGCCGAAGCTGAATTTTCTTTGAGCCAAAGTCGAGAAAAAAAAGTAATTGGTTATATTCAAGAAATGTCACAAGGATCGCCCGATCTTTTACCCGGATTATGTGTTTATACGGAAAAATGGTTACAAACGGAGGTATTTCCTCAATTTAAAAATTTAAGTGGTGAAAATCCATCTCTTCAAGAATATTTTGCTGATGATAAAGTACAAAGTTATTTAGAAACTATTACTACACCGCTATCCTCTGTTTCACAAGAAGATGAGTTATTGTCTTCTCCTGAGTTAGAGTTACCTTATCACAAGGCTATAGAATCTCATCAATCCTATTCTTTTTCTCAATTTAATGCCTTAAAAGATCAAACTGATTATGAAGATCAAGTATTTAATGATATTTCCGCACAAACTTCTAATCTAGTTTTAGAACAAGAAACAGAGATTATTGAGGAAGAAAATGAGAAAATGTCTTTATTTGTTCAAGAGGAAGAAAATGAAGATTTAATCGGTTTTGATGATTTTATGTCCACAAATATGGAAGTACCTCAACATAGTTCGGATAATTCTTCTCCTGTGGTTATTACTAAAAACCCTTCCCCTAAAGTCAAAACTAATTCTGAAGATAAAAGTTTATTGATTATTTTATCAATTTTGGGTTTATCTTTTTTAATCGTTATTGGGTTTATTGGCTCACGATTACTTTCAAAAGAGCAAGGAAATAGATTAGAAATTTCAATTTCTGAACCTGTTATTGAATTATTACCTAATAATCAAGAAACTGTTAATGATAGTTTGATGAGTACATTAGATAAAACTATGGCTTTAGAAATTATCAATCAATGGTTAAACGCTAAAGGAGAAGCCACAGGACCAAACTATAATATAAATGAATTAAATAAAATTCTAAAAGAACCGCAACTATCTTTATGGATAGGAGTTAGTCGTGATTTAAGAAATAAAAATGCTTATAAGCGTTATGAACATAAAGTAATTATACAATCAGCAGAAATCAATCCTCAAGATGTCACTCAAGGAATCATCATCGCTAAAATTACCGAAAAATCCCAGTATTATCGTAATGGTGAGTTAATCCCTAGTTTGTCATATCAAGATAATTTATTAGTTACCTATGAATTAATTAAAGAAGGTGATCAATGGTTCATTAAAAATGGTACTTCTAAAGTTATTAATTAGAATTAATTGTTTGATTTTTGCCAAACCGTTAAATCTCGATAACTTTTTACTTCAATCATTTTCATTAAACCTAAAACCTGACACCCGATACCTAAAACCTATTAATTTAATTTACCAAAACGGCGATCGCGCATTTGATAATCGAGTAAAGCCTGATGGAATTGTTCACGATTAAAATCAGGCCAAAGAGTTTGAGTAACATAGATTTCACCATAAGCCATTTGCCATAAAAGAAAATTACTTAAACGCATTTCGCCGCTAGTACGAATTAATAAATCAGGGTTAACTAATCCGTTAGTATAAAGATGATTTTCGAATAACTCCTCATTAATATCATCTAGTTGAATTTGATTGTCTTTGACTAAAGAAGCGATGGCATGACAAGCATGGAGAATTTCTTGACGAGAACCATAATTAGTGGCAATATTAAACTGAATACCCTTATTATTGGCAGTTTTTTCCATAGAATGGGATATTTGAGCTTGTAAAGAAGAAGGTAAAACCGTTAAATCACCAATAAAACGAATTTTGACATTTTCCGTCATCATTTCTTCTAACTCACGACGTAAAACTCTTTCAAATAGAGTCATTAAAAATTCTACCTCATGAGCGGGTCTTCCCCAATTTTCTGTAGAAAAAGCATAAGCAGTTAAAACCTTGATTCCCCAATCATCACAACAACGTAATAAATCTTTAAGTGCGTCAACTCCCTTTTGATGACCTATAATACGAGGAAAACCACGATTTTTTGCCCAACGTCCATTACCATCCATAATTACCGCTACATGAGCTGGAATTCGTTGTTGATCTAAATCTAAAGGTAATTCTATCAAACTTTGCTTTACACTCATCTTGAATTAATAATTAAACGTCAAAGGCTTTAAATAATAATAATCTGACTATGGGAAATATTGATATTGATACAATACATATCATTGATAATGACTTTAATTTTATCTTGATTCTTGCCTTAAAGTCTATCTTGAAATGATCACACTAGAAAATTTATCATCAATTAAACCTTGAAAAACTTTAAATCTGTGGCAATATAATTTAATGGTTTATCCCATGATTCTCTAGGTAATAAAGAAATATAAGCATCATTAAAAATAATACCAATAGTGGGAATATGGTGAAATAAAGATAATTCTAACATTCGATCATAATAACCTCCTCCATAGCCTAACCTATAACCTAAAGTATCACAAGCTACCGCAGGAACTAGAATTAAATCAACGGTAGTAACATCAATTAAAAGGGAATTAGCCATAGGTTCAGTAATGTCATAAGCTCCTATTTGTAACTTCTCTCCCCATTGCCATTGATGCCAAACTAGATTTTTTCCTTGACAGCGAGGAAAACCCCATTTTTTTTCTTGTTTTTGATGCAATAAACTTAAATCTGGTTCTTGTTTGAAGGTAAAATAACTTAAAATAACTTTGCTTTGACGAAAAAGTGAACTATTTTCTAACTGACGACAAATATGATTACTTTTGAGTTGCCATTGGGAGGAAGAAAGTTGTAAACGTTGTTGAATATATTGTTTTCTTAGGCGTTTTTTTTCCTCTGAAATAGTTAGATGATGGTCATTATGGGTCATAATGTTTGATGATACTCGGTTTAAGTGTAAGTATTTTAATCAAATTATAAAAATATTAATTTTTATTTAAGAATAATAAATTTTTTCCTCCCTACCTATTCCTTGATTTTTTAATAAATTCTCTGTCATTATCGCTAGTTTTTCTAACTCTTTCTCTAAAGAAGCGGCTTTTTTTTCATGATCTTTTTTCCGTTTAATAGCCTCCCTTGCTAAATCATCACGATTATTTATAATGGCTTTTTTTGCCACCTTTTCCCATATATCAATTTCATCTAAGTTTTGACGATATTGAGGTTGAATTTGATCCCAAACTGTTCTAATTTGATCTAAAGCTGTATTAACAATATTTTTATTATTATCAGAATCATATCCATTAAAAGCCTGTTTAAGAGGATCTAATAAACTAAAAGTATCTAATTTATTAATAGCAGGAATAAAGTCTTTTATTTGTTGACTTTCACTCACTCCAGTTTTACACCAAGTGGCAAAATGTTCACAATTATTAAACAATAAATTATATTGATTTTCCCCTAAACGACTAAAAGCACGTTTTACCGTAACATCTGGAATAAAACAAAAACCAGCAGGATATTCACGGGAATAAACTCGATTATTCTTACTAAAAGTCTCAAAAGAAGTTTGCTCAATTACTTCACTAGGTTTACGATAATGAATAACGCTACCATCCCCTATATCAATACCATGATGTTGATAAACACCACTCAAGTTAGCAAACTCACGCCAGACAAAAATTTGATCTCCGAATGCCATATAATTCACTAATAGTTAATAATCTTTAAAGGTTTCTACTGTTCTATTGTGCCTTTTGCCTTTCCTATTGTAAAATAAACATTATAAGATTTAGATAAAGGATAGATATTGTGGCTTTTAACATCGGTTTATTAGGACTCGGTACTGTAGGTATAGGCACAGCAGAAATATTACTAAATCCTGAAGGCAGACACCCCCTTATCCAAGATATAAAAATTGCACAAGTTGGGGTTAAATCTTTAGAGAAAAAACGTACCATTGACTTACCTACCGATATTATAACTACTGATTTAGACGCAATTGTTACTAATCCTGATGTAGATATTATTGTAGAATTAATCGGCGGTTTAGAACCAGCTAGAAGTCTCATTCTCAAAGCCATAGCTAACGGTAAACACATTGTAACAGCTAACAAAGCGGTTATGGCAAGATTTGGTCCAGAAATTTACGCAGCCGCCAATCAAGCGAAAGTATATGTCTTGTTAGAAGCTGCTGTAGGTGGTGGTATTCCTATTGTTGAACCTTTAAAACAGTCTTTAGGTGCAAATCGTTTTACAAATATTATTGGTATCGTTAATGGCACTACAAATTATATTCTCACTCAAATGACTAACCATGGTGCAGATTTTGCACAAGTGTTAAAAGAAGCGCAAACATTAGGTTATGCAGAAGCAGATCCCACTGCGGATGTAGGTGGTTTGGATGCTGCGGATAAGATCTCTATTTTAGCCTCCTTAGCTTTTGGTGGTAAAATTAACCGTGAAGATGTTTACTGTGAAGGTATCACCAAAATTACGAGTAGTGATATTAGTTACGCTGAAAAATTAGGTTTTGTCATCAAATTATTAGCCATTGCCCATAAAGTCGAAAAAACTGAACCTGAAAAGTTAGAGTTAAGAGTACATCCTACTTTTGTGCCTAAATCTCATCCCTTAGCTAGTATTAACGGTGTAAATAATGCCATTTTAGTGGAAGGACAACCCCTCGGACAAGTTATGTTTTATGGGCCAGGAGCTGGATCTGGTCCCACGGCTAGTGCTGTGGTTGCTGATATAATGAATATCGTGGGAGTACTTCATAGTAACAAAAAAGCGGAAATACTTGATCCTCTGTTGAGTTGTTCTCCTCAAAACTACTGTCAAATTTCTCCTATAGAAGATGTTTATAGTCGTTTTTATGCCCGTTTTCTTTGTGCAGACGTACCCGGAGTTATCGGTCATTTAGGCATGGCTTTTGGTCAATATGATGTTAGTTTAGAATCAGTGGTACAAATCGGGTTTCAAGGAGAATTTGCTGAAATTGTGGTAGTTACTCATCAAGTTAGAGAAGGTAATTTTAGAGAGGCGATCGCTGAAATTCTTAGTTTAAATGCCATTAAAGAGATTCCTAGTATTATCAGAGTATTGTAATAAATTAAGCTCCCAAATTCCTACTACTTTTGATCAAGAAAGGGAAAAATACGCCCTAAATCCCCACTACTTTTGATCAAGAAAGGAAAAAATATGCCCCTAAATCCCCAATTCTGGGGACTTTCATTGACTATAGTTACTCAAAAATGAAATATTTTACTTTATTATTTAATAGTAGTTACCGACTTTACGATGATGGACTGCGGTTAAACCATCAGGTTTTGATACTCGTCCACTGGTAACTTTACTATAGACTACCCAGTGATCACCGCAATCCATACGACTAACGGTTTGACATTCAAGGTAAGCTAAAGCATCGGTTAAAATGGGTGATCCATTAGTGGCTACTTGAGTTTTAACGCCTTCAAAACGATCTGCTGCTGGGGGGAATCGTTTGAGAAAATGCTTCATTAAAGGTTGGTAATTGCCCTCTTCTAAAATGTTTAACACAAAAGTATCATCTACTTGTAATAAAGATTCTATAGCACGATCTTTAGCAACGGCAACGGTAAAACCGGGAGGATCAAAACTTGCTTGTGTTACCCATGATGCCAACATCGCCCCTTTAGCCTCTCCTTTTTGAGCGGTGATAATATACAATCCTCCGCTAATACGCCCGATGGCTTTATCTAAATCACTATCAAGGGCTTTTCTTTGTTTGATACTGGCTTTTTTGGTCAAAATTTGCCCTAAGTCAACCCCTGATTCTTCACATAATTGATAGGTGGTTTCGTCAGGTTTATCTTTTATCCGAATTGGTGCAAAAGCAGAAGTTAAACCTAAATTTTGTAACTTATTTGCAAGAGGATCTACAGGTTCATCATCTCCGCCGTAGGATTCATATAAACCAATAGTTTGCTTATTATTAACACAAGCTAAAATTGCTCCCATTTTATTACTAATTTGGGCGTTATTTTGATCTGTTAATGGTGGCATTCCTAATACTATCCCTGCCGATTTACTCACAATTTCAGGAATTTCGTGAATATCTGTGCCATTGACATCGATCATTTCTACGGTTATGCCTGTTTTGGTAATACCTTTTGCTATGGCTTGGGATAGGCGATCGCTATAACCATAATCAGAGATATAGAATACTGCAACGCTTTTCTCTCCTTTACTTTGCTCATTACTCCAACGGTAATAACGATCTAATAATTCCTTGACATTATGCTTTAAAATTGGTCCATGACCATTAGCAACTAAGGAAATTTCTCCTAATTCTGACATTCGTTTCATAGCAGATAAAACCGATCTTGCATTAGGTCCCATCAAACATTCATAATAAAAACGGTAGTCTGGGGAAATATTGGCTAAATTTTCATCATAAAGAGCCGCACTACAGTAGTGCATCCCAAAAGCATCACAAGTAAAAAGGGTTTTTGTACCGTGATCATAGCTAAAGATGGTATCAGGCCAATGCAAATTTGGAGCATTGATAAACTCAAAAATATGACCATTACCTAAATCGAGGCGATCGCCATTTTTCACAATTTGACGTTTAAAGTCAATATGGACAAAACCTTCTAAAAATTGAATAGCCACCTTAGAAGCGACTATAGTGATATTAGGGTTAATTTCTAACAAATCTTTCACTAAACCACTGTGATCAGGCTCTGTGTGAGAGATTATAAGATAATCAATAGCTTGAGGATCAATAACTTTTCTTAAAACATCGAAATAAAGTTGTTTAAACTTGAGGTGAGAAGTATCAACTAAAGCGTTTTTCTCTCCTTGAATGACATAAGAGTTATAGGTTGTACCATTTTGTAAACCAAATTCAATATCAAATCTATCTCTATCCCAATCTAAAGAGCGAATTGCGGTAGTATCGGAGGCAATAACTTCTACTTGGGTAGTGAGACGTTGAGCAGTTTTAATGGGAGTTGCCACCATAAAATTATTTCCTTTCTATATAAATTTTATTATTAATCTATTATAGTTTTTTGAGTAAAAGTACTAATTAAATAACTTATATAAAAATTTGATAGAGTAAGTCGTGTTAGTAAACTTCATCATGAGTGCCAATAGATTCTAAAAGAATTGCAGATGTTTTGTCATATTGTTCAAACTTGAAAATAATCCGAAGATCATAACCTGCACTACAAGCATAAGAGTCCTTAAGTTCACCTTTTAATTTATGAGTTTTTAATCGAGGTTGAAAAGGATCAGCACAAAGTAATTCTCAAGTTTCTTGAATATGTTTGACTAAATCTGGTTGTTTTTTAATGATTTTTTTAGCATTTTTAACAAATACAGTAGAACGTAATAAAATAAATTTCACGAAAGAATCTCCTCCATGAGTTGTTGAGGTGTCATAGGTTTACATTCCCCTTCAGCGAATTCTTGTTGGGCAGTTTGAACATCTTTAACTAATTTTGCTCTTTTTTGTTCTCGAAGGCGATTTTGTAAAATATAAACTAGATTTTCTTGATCTTCAATAGAAAGTTGATGTGATGCTTCCAAAATATCCCCAAAGGTTGCTATAGTCATAATTACTGTAGTAATCTAATAATGATGTTATCTATTCAATTATAGTAAGTTTGCCCCTGCTTTCAATTCTGGGTTTCGCCCTCCTACCTCCCAGTCGGGGAAAAAGTGCTTTACTTAATTACTTTTAAAATACTTGTTCAAAACTTTACAAAAACTTTATAATACTTTCTTCATCAAAACTTTATAAATTTATTCCTAAATTAAAGCTATTGTTGTTATTAAAATTAATCGTTTTAACTTAAATTCACTATGAAACAAGTAAGTATTTCTACCTCCTACAAAAATAAGGCTTTCGGCTTAGGAGTTGGGCTTTTAACCTCCCTCTCAGTTTTGGGTATTGCTAATACTGCTCATGCAATTGTATTAAATGTTGGTTCTCAAACTAGCACTTTTACGGGTTTAACAAGGGGATTTTTCTTTACAGCACCCACTAACTTTACCATTACAGGTCTTGGTGTTCCCACCGATGCAAGTACCGATAATTTTGATGTTGCTTTATTAAAATTTAATGTTACACCACCACAATTTAGTGCATCAACTATTGACTTTAGCACATTATTTCTTTCTCGGGATAATGCAGGAAGTGCTTTATTAGCAACAAATATCAATATTCAAGCAGGAGACATCATTGGTGTATTCGGTTCAAGAGGTCCAAATAGTATCAATTCTTATGGAGCAAATAATTTTAATACAACTATATTAGGACAGTCTGTTACTCTTACTCGTCTAATCATGCAAAATGATTTAAGATTCTTTGATCCTTCTGCCATTGGAGTATCTACTGAATCTGGATCATCAACTCTTGGACGTGTATTTATTAACATAGAAGAAACTCAATCTGTACCTGAACCTGTAACTATTTTAGGCACATTATTAGCAGGTAGTTTGGGAGTTGCTTTCAAAAAAAAACAACAATCACTCTAAAATCTAGTAGCTTGATTTAATTAGGTTTCGCCCCCCTGCCCCCCAATTCTGGAAATATAGTCAATAAAAGTCCCCAAAGTTGGGGATTTAGGGGCTTGATTTAATTGGGTTTCGCCCCCCTACCCCCAATTCTGGGGGAGATAGATATAGTCAATACTCAAAGTTGAGGATTTAGGGGATTAATGAATAGTGAGCATTTATAGGAGATTTGAGGTAAACTAGAAATATAAAATAATGTACAGAATCAATGGACAGGTTTATTTAATATGTTTTCCATCGAAACCAGTTATACTCAAGCACGGGAAAATTTAGCTAATCTACTTAATGAGGTAGAAAATAATAGCAGTATAGCGGTTATTAAACGTCGTGGCCATAAAGATATTGCTCTGATTGGTGCTGATGATTTATCAAGTCTCTTGGAAACTATTTATTTATTGCGATCGCCATGTAATGCCAAGAGGTTATTAGAAGCCTTAGAAGATTCTAAACAATGGGAGAAACAACAACCTCCTTCTCTTCATACCGTAGATGATTTATGTCAGGAGTTAGGGATTGAAAGGTAAAAATAAAAAAACAGAGAAAGAACAAGAAAAAACGACTAAAAATCAGTCTATTGAAGTAAAATCACTGTTTCCAGTTTTTCATCCCCATTTTCGAGAAGATTTAGCATGGTGGTATCGTACTGATAAAACAAAAGCTAATAAAATTCTTGATTTAATTGAAGCGATTATGAAATCACCGTTAGAAGGTATTGGAAAACCAGAGCCACTTAAATTTTTAGATTCGGATACATGGTCTCGTAGAATTGATTTAGAGCATAGATTGATTTATCGTGTGACACGGGAGCGTATTGATTTTTTACAAGCACGTTATCACTATGAAAAGTAGTTATAGTAAGTTTGTCTCTGCTTTCAATTCTGAGGGAGATATATTCAATGGAAGTCCCCAAAGTTGGGAATTTAGGGGCTTGATTTAATTCAATTTCGCCCCCCTGCCCTCAATTCTGGGGGAGATAGATATAGTCAATAACTGATGATTTATCAAGTCTGTTGGAAAGTATTGATTGCGATCGCCATCTAAAATACTTTAATACTTAACAACGACGGGGAATTTCATAACGAAAGAAATCATAGGCTAACATTGTTTGAGGAAAAATAGATTGAGCTTCTTTGAGTAAATCACTCATTTGTATGGCGTTTCCCGGGGCGTAACGAGGGCTAAAATGAGTCATGATGAGTTGTTTTACTTGGGCTGCTAAGGCCACTTGAGCCGCCATTGTGGTAGTAGAGTGCATTTTTTCAAAAGCCATTTGTGCGTCTTGATGGGCAAAAGTTGCTTCATGAATTAAAACATCAGCATCTTGGGCTAATTCCATGGCATTTTCACAAAAAACTGTATCAGTGCAATAAACAAATTTACGTCCTATTTCTGTTGGTCCACAAAATTCAGAGCCAATCAATTTACGTCCATCTTCAAGGGTAACGGTTTCTCCAGCCTTAAGTTTGCCATAGATGGGGCCAAAAGGAATGCCCATTTTTTTCGCTTTCTCGATGTCAAATTTACCAGCTCGATCTTTTTCTGTAATACGATAACCAAAGGCTGTTACTCGGTGTTTTAGCATTTCCGTAGTAACTATAAATTCATCATCTTCATAGATTAAACCCGATTCTACTGTTTTAATTTCTACACCGTAGGGGAAATAAGTATAAGAATATTTCATACAGGCTTTTAAGTAAGGTTCTATACCCGGTGGCCCATATACTTCAATATTTTCAGCATGGGCACCTAAACCACAACTAGCTAATAAACCCATTAAACCAAAAGTATGATCTCCGTGCATATGAGTGATAAAAATTTTTTTCAGTTGAGAGGTTTTTAAATCACTACGCAACAGTTGATGTTGTGTGCCTTCGCCACAATCGAATAACCAAATTTCTCCTCTTTGATTAAGCCGTAAAGCAACACTAGAGACATTTCTTGATTTAGTTGGTACGCCTGAGCTTGTACCTAAAAAAGTTACTTCCACTATGGTTTTTAAGTGATATTATTTTGTCTTAACTATAATAACTTATTGATATTGAATAGTTCATCATCAAATATATTTTAGGTTAGTTAAAAGTAGTTAACTCAGACACTTTATCACAAAGTTAGGGAGTATTAAAAACAAGTCCTAACTCAAGGTAATATTAACAAGGGATATTTTTTCTTCGAGATTATGAATAGCAATTCTACTTCTTTAAATCGTCTTTTCAATCCTTCAGGATGGTTATTATTCGGGTTTTTAAGTTTTGTTTTAATAATTATTGTCTTAACTTTTGTTTCTACTGCTCAAATTTTGCCTTTTCTTTTCGCAACTTTGGCTAGTGGCAGTTTAGGTTATTTAGTTGTACCAATTTTACAACGGATCAAAGCTTCTCAGATTATACAAGAAGATGGCCCTCAAAGTCATTTAAAAAAAGCTGGTACTCCCACTATGGGCGGTATTTTCTTTATTCCTACGGCAGTAATAGTTGGTTTAATTTTGGGTGGTTTTACCCCTGAAGTAATAGCGGTAGCCTTAGTTACTCTCGGTTATGGTTTTATTGGTTGGGTTGATGATTGGCAGATTTTACGCAAAAAAACGAATTTGGGTTTAACTCCTAAGCAAAAGTTAGTTTTACAAATTGGTTTTGCTATTCTATTTTGTGTTTGGATGTATTTTTCTCAACCGACTTCTATCACTAATATCAATCTTCCTTTTAATCTCATTTTGCCTTTAGGGTTTTTTTTCTGGGTTGTGGCTAGTTTCGTTCTGGTAGCTGAAAGTAATGCTACTAATTTAACTGATGGTGTTGACGGTTTAGCTGGTGGCACAAGTGCCATCGCCTTTTTAGGATTAGGTATTTTAGCAGGAGAAAATCATCCCGATTTATTAGCTTTTTGTTTGGCTGTTAGTGGGGGTTGTTTAGGATTTGTGCTTCATAATCGAAATAAAGCATCTGTATTTATGGGTGATACAGGATCGTTAGCTTTAGGTGCTGGTTTAGCGGCGGTGGGTATTTTAAGTCAAAATTTATGGGGTTTATTTATCATCAGTTTATTATTTTTTGTGGAGTCTCTTTCAGTAATTGCTCAAGTTGCTTATTATAAAGCCACAAAAGACGCTGACGGTAAAGGGAAAAGACTGTTGAAAATGGCCCCAATTCACCATCATTTAGAGTTAAGCGGTTGGACTGAAACTCAAATTGTGGGAGTATTTTATGTTATTAATACTGTGTTGATTTTATGGGTTATTAACCATTAAAAATGTCGAAAATAATCACTTATAGCCCAGCTTTTACCATTGTACCGACCTATGAATGTTTTAATCGTTGTAGCTATTGTAATTTTAGAACAGATCCTCATCAAAGTCCTTGGTTAGAATTAGATAAGGCTAAAAATATCTTAAGTCGTCTTCAAAATCAGAAAATCACGGAAATTTTAATTTTAAGCGGAGAAGTTCATCCTAATTCCACAAGAAGACAACTATGGTTACAACGGATATATGATTTAGCGCAATTAGCTTTATCTATGGGATTTTTTCCTCATACCAATGTAGGGATTTTGACTTTTAAGGAAATGTCTTTATTAAAAGAAGTTAATTTTTCCATGGGCTTGATGTTAGAGCAATTAAACCCTAATCTATTAGATACAGTTCATCGTCATGCGCCGAGCAAAATCCCTGATATTAGGTTACAACAATTAGAATGGGCTGGAGAGTTGCGTATTCCTTTTACTACTGGTATTCTTTTAGGTATCGGCGAAACTTCTCAAGATCGTATTGATAGCTTACTGGCGATCGCCAAAATACAAGGAAAATGGGGAAATATTCAAGAAGTAATTTTACAACCCTATTCTCAAGGAAGTCAAGAAGAATTACAGAAAGAGTCTGTTAGTAACGCAGAAATTTTAGAAGTAATTGCCATAGCTAGAAAAATTTTACCCGAAAGTATCACCTTGCAAATACCACCAAATTTAATCAATAATGAAGAACTTTTATTAAAGAGTATTGAATTAGGAGTGAGAGATTTAGGGGGAATTGTGCCAAAAGATGAGGTAAACCCAGATTATCACCATCAAACCTTAGAAAATCTCCATCAAACGTTAAATAAAGCACTTTGGCAATTAAAACCCCGTTTACCAGTTTATCCACAATACTACTCTTGGTTATCTGAAGATTTACAATCAAAAATTCAATAGGCACAGACAATAGAATCATTAGGATTAAACTTAACCACAATTAAAGTCATATCATCGTTATTATGATGACCAAATCCGATAAATTGTTTTATTTCTCGAAAAATATAATTGAGAATTTCTTCTGCTTTTGTATAATGTTGACAAGCATAATCAAAACAAAGATGTAAATTATCTTCATCAAATCTTTGATTATTTTGGTTAACAGCATCGGTCAAACCATCGGTATAGTAAAGAATAGTATCATTTAACTGTAGCTTAATAGAACTATTTTCGTACTTTGAATGAGATTCTAAACCAATTAACATTCCTTCGGTATCTAGTCGAGTAATTTTTTTTGTTTTTTCTCTCCATAGTAAAGGAGGATTATGAGCAGCGTTGGCATAGCGTAAGATATGAGTTTGGGGATTATATTCAGAGTAAAATAAAGTAACAAAACGATGAGAATTTTCTAAATCTGCATACATTACTCGATTAAGATGCTGTAATACTCTAGCAGGAGAATGACGATTTAATACTTCTGCTCGTAACATTCCCCTCGTCATAGTCATAATTAACCCAGCAGGTACACCTTTACCCATAACATCTCCAATTACTATACTCCAAGGTTCACAAGGTGCATTAGGTATTTGTGCAGTACTTTCATCCCATTGATCATAATTCATCGGAATAAAGTCATAATAATCCCCTCCAACACGATTAGCTGTCTCACATTTAGCAGCCACTTCTAAACCCTTGATGGTAGGACATTTTCGAGGTAGTAATCTCAATTGAATTTCTGAGGCGATTTCTAATTCTCGATCTTGTCGTTCTTTTGATCTCAATTCGACGGTTAATTCATGATTAGCAATGGCTACGGCGGTTTGATCTGCTACTAATTGAGCTAATTTTTTACGAGTTTGTGTCCATAAAAATTCAGAATCATGACTAAAAATATATAATCGTCCTTTTTCAATATTTTTAATTAAAATAGGGGTACTAAAAACTTTAAAAAGAGGAGAAAGTTGTTCTTTAAACTTATTTTGAACAAAAGTAGAAAAACAATCAATATGAGGAAAAATGTGGGGATTTTTTTTATGTTTTTTAGGATAACTATTAATATCTTTAACAACAACTTGAAAAGAATGATTAATCTGCTCTCGAAATTGACTATTTTGACAATAAATTTGTTCTAAAGTGATTTGATGATCAGCATTATAGAGTATTAAAGCACCACCATCAGCATCAGTAACTCTAGCTACCATTAAGGGAGTTAACTCTAAAAACTGATTCAAATTATTAAAACTACGCAACGCAAAACTTAAAGAACTTAGTAAATTCTGAATTTTATTTTGTTCTCTTTGTAAACTAGCTACTAACTCTTTTAATGCTAAAATTGGGGCATTATTCCCTGATGGATATTTAGGTGACACAGTTTCAGAATTGAGAGAATTAAGTTTAAAAATAGACACAAAAATTTAAAAAAATTGACGATAGATAATCAAGTTTTGAGAATAAATTAATATTCTTTAAAATGACTAAATTATTTCTATTCACACAAAAAGATTATGAATTAAGTCAAAAAAGTAATGAACTTGATAGTATATGATGAAGAAAGTATATCAACTATTTATCAAATGTCAAGTTTAATGGTAAAATTCGCCATCAAGTTTACTAATATAGGAATCAGCCGTTAGCTATAATTAGTTAGATTTCAAGTATTACATTTAATATTTCCAAATAATTTAAAGATTGTTAATATAGTGATTTTATAATTAGTTATTAATTTTAATTAACCATTTTTTGTTGTTTAGAAAGAATAAATAAACTTCCATCACCACCTCTACCAATTCTTAAATTCTCATCAATATAAGTAATTTTTAAACTAGGTATTCTTCCTTGAGGATTACGAGCATTAAATACTTTAAAAGGATCTAAAATTTTTGTTTTTATTCCTGCTATTTTTTGGATAGAAAGAAATCTTTTTTCAAAATTAACGTTAATTATATCATTAGGTAATGTTTCATTTTCTGGTATTTTAGGGCTAAAACTTGCTGTTACTTTAACATATCCGTTAATTAATTTAGAAGAATGTTCCACAAAAGCAATATTAAAAAAAGAGGCTTTTTGAGTATCTATTATTTGATAAACTTGTTGTAATTTAAAACCTAAAGGTAACTTATTTAATGAGCGAATTTCTCTGGCCGTAGAATAATGTAATTGCCAAATTCCATCTAGTAAATTAACTCCATATAATAAAGGCTTATAAAAAGGATTAAAGCCCTCTAATTTTGTGGTTATTTCCTCAATTTTATTACTTTCTGAGGGGAATAACATTAAATCTGTAATGGGGTATTCAGGATTAATTTGACGATGTTGAGCGAGTTTTTTAATTTCTGATAATAATTTTTGTTTGAGACTTAAGCGATTATCCAAAATATTACTTTTACTATTTAGTATTTATTGATTAGTAGTTTACTATATCAAATAAGGTAAATTTTGATTTTAAATAGAAATAGTTAAAGAAGGAAATAGCAGTTTCACCTTATCTAAATCGTAAGGAAAAGGTTTTTTTATGGGTTGGTAATCTTTAGGATGAGTTTCCCCATGACGCAACACTGCATTTACTAACAAACAAGGTTTGCGATTAAAGTTTATGGCACTATGAGGGATTCCTGTCGGTATTGTTACTACTTGAGGATTATCTTCGGTTAAATGTAGATATTGATATTGCTTATTTTGTAAAATAACTAAAACAAAACTACCTTTTACCACTAATAATTGATCTGTTTGAAAATGATGTACAAATAAATCATCGATACTTTGAGGTGGTATTTGCACTAACATAGTTTCATGACTACATTGAGGAGTATAAAATTGAGACATTCCTCCTTGAATTGACTCTAACTTTTTGAGTTGAATTTTTTTTCTGAGTGTCATCTTATTTTCTTTCACCTCTGATGGTTTTTTCTAGTTTACAGCGACTAAATGTAAAAAAATGTTGCATAATTTACGAAAAAGTCTCAAACTATGATATAGAAACAAAATATTGACAGTTAACCATTGACAATGAATGATTGATCAGTAAGTCTTAATTCTCAATTTTCAATTAATTTATGGATTTATTACGATCACTCCCCATTGGATTATACTTAGAAAAACCTTTAACGTGGCTACATAGACTTGATCCTAGAGTAAAATTAGCATGGTTAATGAGTCTTATTCTTACTCCTTTACTATCAAATCCTTACTGGCGCATTTTTTTAGTCTTATTTTTAATTATCATCACCAGTTTAGCCTTGATTCCTTGGCGGGTACAAAAAAAACAGATGAGTTGGTTATTATTTTTATCTCTTGTGGTATTTGTCATGACATCTTTTTCCCCTGATGGATTTAATCTTACTTATCAACCACGATTACCCACCAGTGATATTATTATTACTCAACCTACGGATTATCAATATGTTTTGTACAAAATTGGTAATTTAACAGTTACAAGAAGATCTTTTGACTTAGCGATTCGAGTTAGTACTTTACTTTTTACCTTAATTTATAGTAGTAATTTATATTTATTAACCACTGCACCAGAACAAATTACAGCAGGAATAGAGGAATTATTATCACCTTTAAGGAAGTTTAAATTACCGATTACAGAGATAGTTTTAACTTTAACTTTAGCTTTAAGATTTATTCCTTTAGTATTAGAAGAAATCCAGAATTTAATTAGATCAATTAGCACTAGAGCGATAAACTGGAAAAAATTAGGTATCAAAAAAGGTTTAAAAATTTGGTTAATTGTTGCCGAAAAATTATTAGCTAATATTTTATTACGAGCAGAGCAAATTGCGATCGCTATGGAAGTAAGAGGATTTACGACACCAAATCAACATCAAGTACAATGGCATCAATTAAAATTAAGTATTTATGACTTTTTAGCTTTATTTTGTTTATTATTATTTTGGTTTAGTAGGATAACGATAGGTAATTAATAATTATAAATAAACTAAGTTTTCTGGTAACTCTGATAACTTAAAAATTGTATCTTCTTGAATAATAATATCACGAAAAATTTTCTTAGTTTGAGAAGGTAAAATTAACACTTTTTCTGATTTTACTAAAGAATTTTTAAAACCTTCTAACTCTTGATTAATTTCTAAATAACTCACAAGACGACGAAATAATTTAGGTAAAATAACCATGTTTTTTTCTTCATCAAATAAATCCCAAACATAAAAACCAGTATTCGTAGAATCAAACTCCCAAACTCCTTTATTTTCTTTTTTGGCAAAATTAACAGCATGAGTCATTTTTTTTCTTAAAGTAGGTGCTAAACCACGATAATAAGTAGGGTAAGATTCGCCATATAAAAGACTTTGATAATTAACTGAATGTAAGAATAAATCTATAGGTAAAAATAAAATATCACCATCTTTAGCATCAATTGTACCTTTAAAAACAAATGCTAAAGGGCGGCCATGTTGATCTGTTTTTTTTGCTAAAATAAAACCTTGAATATTATCTTTTGCCTTAATAATTATATTTTTATCTTCATGCCATTTTACCTCATCAATTTCTAAATATTTTAATAAAAAATCTGAGGCACTTAACGCCCATTTTATACTTTGTTTACATTGACGAAAATGAGTTTCTAAACTATCAATACCAATCAAACGAATTTGTACATGATTAAATTCATTTAATACTGGAGGAATACCGATTAATTTTGACCAATTTTCAAGATTATCAGCTTTAAAACGAATGGAATCACCATCAGGAGAATAACCCATAGCGTGAAAAGTGCCTTTGATTAAAATAAAAGACATATATCTCAATTAAACAAGAATTAATAAACTTTAATTATAAACGATGAACTTAATTAACTTTAAAAATTGTTAACACTACTCCACTAAAAAGATAATAATGATTAACGACTATTAAACCGACTTTTTCCCCTAATTTTTCTCTAGTTTCTTGATTATAAAAACGAATACCACCGGGGGTAAAAGGTAATAAATTATTATTATTATTTCCTAAATAATCAGCTAAATAAAAATAACCTTGAGGTTTTAAAACACGAGCAATTTCTTGAAATACTATTTCAGGATTAGGATAGTGTAAAAAACTAATAGTATTAAATATTGCATCAAATTGATGATTAGCAAAAGGTAATTGAGAGGCATTAGCCACCGTAAAAATAAAACGAGGATGATGACGATTTCCTTTTCTGGCTTGACGTAACATTTGAGAAGATAAATCACCGCCGATGGCTTTTATATCAGGAAATTTATCCCCGATGCGATTAAGTAGTTTTCCCGTGCCACAACCTAAGTCTAAAATTAAACTCTTTGGTGGTAAAGTGACATATTCTAATAATCGTTGATGAATAGCTTGATAAAAAATGGTGGTAAAAGTTACATCATAAAAATTAGACCAACCATCAAAAAAAATTCGTTTATAATCAAAGAAACTGTTTTTTATAGTCATACAAATTAGTTAAAAAACTTAATAAAAATCAACATAGATAAATAATATCTAAGATTAAAGACAAAGCGGATTAACGTCATAGTGAATTAAAAATACAAATCATTGATAGAGAGAAGAAGAAAAATCAATTTAAAATAAGTTTGAATCACTTATTACTAATATTTCCTGCAAACTAAGTAAGAATTATATTTTATCCTGATTACAAACATTAACAATAATCCATAGTTATCAAAAACATTAAGGAATTAAATATTAATGATAAAAAGTTTATCCGTGTAAATAATGAAAATAGAATATCCTTAAGATAAAAATACAGTAAATACCCTGTTGTTTTATGGAGACTTTATCAAATATAATGAAGTCATAACGATGATAAAAATAAATATTCAGAATTTTTTATAAAATTAATATAATTATCCGCCTTTTATCTCTCTCAAGAGTAACTTAAGACTATGGCTAATAAAACATCTTCCGAATATAAACTTGAAAATAACCAATTATTTTCTCTCTACCAACAAAATCAAAATCTGAAAATCCGTAACCAAATTTTAGAGTTAAATTTAGGATTAGTAAGAAAAGAAGTCTGTCATTGGATAAATCAGTGTCAAGAGAATTATGACGATTTATTACAAGTAGGTTGTATGGGTTTAATTCGTGCCATAGAAAGATTTGATATAGAAAAAGGTTTTGCTTTTAGTTCTTTTGCGTTACCCTATATAAGAGGGGAAATTCAACATTATCTTAGAGATAAAGGATATTCTATTCGTATTCCTCGTCGTTGTTTAGAATTAAAAAATCAGTCAAATAGTATTGTTAGAGACTTAAGAAATAAATTAAATCGTCAACCTACAGATATAGAAATTGCAAGAGAATTAGGGGTATCATTACAAGAATGGCAAGAGGTCAAATTAGCCCATCAAAATAGAGAACCTATTAGCCTAGATTCTACCACTAATGATGATGATAATAAAAATGCTTTAGTAGATTGTTTACCAGATAATCAGTATCGTAGTTTTCAATTAGCCGAAGAAGATAAAATCAGGTTAAATAATGCTTTATGTCAACTCGAAGACGGCACTCGTAAAGTGTTAGAATTTGTGTTTTTACAAGATTTAACCCAAAAAGAAACCGCAGAAAAACTGGGAGTTAGTGTTATTACCGTTTCTCGAAGAATCAAAAAAGGCATTGCTAAAATGAGAGGTTTAGTAAATGAAGAAGAATTTTAACTACTAATAGAATAATCAAACTTCTTGTCAAAGTCTCTCTATCACCATAAAAAGTAAGCTAGAATAAAAGATGACGGAGACAAAGTTTCCGTTCACTCCTCACACCATAAACCGCTTTTACATTGTAAGGGCGGATTTCTTTTTTTATCATAAAAAGGCTTTTAAGTCAAACTATGTAAACTTATAGAAATAATTGAGAGCAAGAGATCAAATATTTGCTATGGTAAAATCTGATAGTATTTTAAATGCAAATAATCTAGTAAGGAATAAGCAAAATGTCGGAAGTGACAGAAGTTAAAGAAGCGGATTTTAAAGAAGTTGTTTTAGAAAGTGAACTTCCTGTGTTGGTAGATTTTTGGGCTCCTTGGTGTGGTCCTTGTCGTATGGTTGCACCTGTAGTCGAAGAGATTGCTCAACAATATGAAGGTAAAGTCAAAGTGGTAAAACTTAACACTGACGAAAATCCTCAAATTGCTAGTCAGTATGGAATTCGTAGCATTCCTACCCTGATGGTATTTAAAGATGGAGAAAAAAAAGAAATGGTAGTAGGTGCAGTGCCTAAAACTACTTTAGCCAACACTTTAGAAAAACATCTTTAAAAGGAAGTTTCTTTGCCCCCAATTTGGGGGTTTTTTTATAGGAATTAATTGTAAATTAGATCTTTAAAAGAAGATGTAACAGTCATTAATTGATTATTATGATAATGTCATCAAATTTCGATCAACTTTTGTCTAAATAAGGAGAAATATCTTTGTTAGTATCTGATGAGAAAGGTTATTTTTATCAAGCAAAAAATATTCAGCGTTTGTTAAATAAGTTACCTAATTATGATGGTAATAAATGGTTAAAAAGATCTTTAAAAACTTTAGCAAAAATTGTTAAAAAGAATAAAATAGATACCTTAGAGTGGAAAATTTTAACTGCTACTTTAAAAGACTTAGAGAAAGGATTTCGAGTTTTTTCAAACTATACTCATTATCGAAAAATTACTATATTTGGTTCTGCTAGAACTTCCTCAGATGCTTTAGAATATAAGTTAGCCAGAGATTTTGCTCAAGAAATTACTAAGTTAGGTTTTATGGTCTTAACTGGTGCGGGTGGAGGTATTATGGCAGCGGGGAATGAAGGGGCAACGGCAGAAAAATCTTTTGGTTTAAATGTAAAATTACCCTTTGAACAATCGGCGAATTCTTTTATCGAAAATGATCCTAAATTAATTCGTTTTAAATATTTTTTCACCCGTAAATTATTCTTTTTAAAAGAAAGTGATGGTATTGTACTTTTCCCCGGAGGATTTGGCACTCAAGATGAAGCATTTGAAACCACAACTTTGTGTCAAACAGGCAGACAACCTCCTATTCCTTTGATATTAATGGATAAACCAGACGGTAATTATTGGAAAAGTTGGCATGATTATATTTGTGATCATCTTCTCGAAAATGGCTATATTCAACCTGAAGATACGGAAATTTATACTATCACCGATAATGTGGATACCGCTTGTAAAGTTATCCAAGAATTTTATCGAGTCTATCATTCCTGTCGCTATGTCAAAGATTTATTTGTGATGAGATTGAATTATGATTTAACCGCTACACAAATTGAACAATTAAACGACAAATTCAGTGATATATTAATAGCGGGAAAAATTGAGAAAATACCGACTTCAGGAAAAGAAAAAGCAGAAACTGCCCTTTTACCAAGTATTGGTTTTTATCTGCAACCGAGAAAATTTAGCCGTCTTTATCAAATGATTAACTTCATCAATACTTTACCTTGCGAAGATTCGGCTTATTGTTCGCCTCAATACCGTTAAACCATGAGAAATTTTGTCTTGTAGTTTTGTTACGGATTACTGATGATAGCCAATTACTGTAAAATTAAAGTGAAAATAATCGTAACCATTGAGGGAAGACGATGCAAACTATTGATAAACCTATAACTAATTCTGATCATAATTTATTTGACGGTAGTATTCATAGACGTAAAACTCGCCCTGTAAAAATAGGAAATGTCACCATTGGTGGGAATAATCCTGTGGTGGTGCAGTCAATGATTAATGAAGACACCCTCGACGTTGATGCTTCGGTGGCGGCTATTCGTCGTTTACATGAAATTGGTTGCGAAATTGTGAGGGTGACAGTGCCAAGTCTTGCCCATGCTAAAGCAGTAGGTGAAATTAAGGCTAAATTAGAGCAAACTTATCAACCAGTGCCTTTAGTTGCTGATGTACATCATAATGGCATGAAAATTGCCCTTGAGGTAGCCAAACACGTTGATAAAGTGCGTATTAACCCCGGTTTATATGTCTTTGAAAAACCGAAAAATGACCGTATTGAGTATTCAGACACAGAATTTAATGATATTGGGGATAAAATTAGAGAAACCCTTGAACCCTTAGTAATTTCCTTAAGAGATCAAGGTAAAGCTATGCGTATCGGTGTCAATCATGGCTCTTTAGCAGAAAGAATGCTATTTACTTACGGAGACACTCCTCAAGGTATGGTAGAATCTGCCATTGAATTTATTAAAATTTGTGAGTCTTTAGATTTCCGTAATTTAATTATCTCCATGAAAGCCTCTCGTGTAGCCGTGATGTTATCTGCTTATCGTTTAATGGTAAAACGCATGGATGAATTAGGTATGGATTACCCTTTACATTTAGGCGTTACCGAAGCAGGAGACGGAGAATATGGGCGCATAAAATCTACTGCTGGAATCGGCACACTACTTGCCGACGGCATCGGGGATACCATTCGAGTTTCTTTAACGGAAGCCCCAGAGAAAGAGATTCCTGTTTGTTATAGTATATTACAAGCTCTAGGATTGCGTAAAACTATGGTGGAGTATGTAGCTTGTCCTTCTTGCGGACGTACTTTATTTAATCTCGAAGAAGTTTTACATAAAGTCAGAGAAGCAACTAAGCATTTAACAGGTTTAGATATAGCTGTAATGGGCTGTATTGTCAACGGGCCAGGGGAAATGGCCGACGCTGATTATGGTTATGTAGGCAAACAACCGGGTTTTATCTCTTTATATCGTGGTAAGGAAGAAATAAAAAAAGTACCTGAAACCGAAGGAGTAACGGAATTAATTAATTTAATTAAAGCTGACGGTAGATGGGTTGAGCCTTAATTTTTCATGATTGCTACTACAGAAGGTTTAGGGGGTTGATTAGGTTGTAAATTAGGCCAATTTGAGCCTTGAGGAATAGTTCTTTTTTGAGCAAATTCCTCTCCTTCTGTGGTTAAAATCGATATATCTAATGTTTTCTCTTCCATACTCTTTCTTATGCCGTTTTTTTCTCCCGGATGTTGTACTGATAAAAAGAGAGTTTGCTGATCTTTGGTAAAATATATACCTGTACCTTCGGCTTCCATAGGCATAATCCCAAAAGGATAGGCTTTTCCAGCATTTTCTCCTGATAAAGGAATATACCATAAGGAGTTATTACCTAAAGGGGCGATAGAATTGCGTTTACCGTCTGAAGGTTGACTTTGTAAACCTGTCGGCATATCCGTTACCATCCATAAATCACCGTTAGCATCAAATTCGAGGTTATCAGGGTTAGCGAATCCCATACCGCCTTTTGAAGGTTCACCACCTACTGCCAAGATTTCCCATTTAAAAGTCATAGCATCAGGCTGATTATTATCTTCTCTAAGACGCATTAAACAGCCGTATTGATACATATTCCCATTTTTATCGCTGAAAATTCGTTTATCGGGACTTCCTTCGCTCCCTGCCACTCCTGCCGTGTAAGCAATTACTAGAGATTTATCTATCGGACTTAATTCTACATCTTCAGGACGAGCGCCACAAGTACCACCAACAATATTAGCGCCATAATGAGCATCGATTAAAATTGCTCCTTGTCTCTCTTCTTCACTACCTAAATATAAATCTCCTAATTTGCGATATTTTGCGGTAAAATCGTCTAATTCTCCTTGATTTTCCACTGCAATATATGATCCTTTTTTTCTATCAGGGTTAGGTATCGTTAATAAACCTCCTGCTAAATTTTCTAAGGCAATGGGATTTATCGGGGTGTCTGATTTTAAAGGTATCCATTCTCCTTTACCATCCGTTGACATCTTAGCAACGTATAGCATTCCATCTTTTAACAACTCGGAATTTTTTTTATCACTGGGATTGATAACCTTTCCTTTTGACAAGAATTTATATAAATGTCCCCCAGTGCGATCGCATCCAGAGTAAAATACGAGAGGTTGATTTTTTTCTGCCCAAATTGTCACGGCTTCATGACGAAAACGCCCTAACCATGTGTGTTTCGTGCCATAGTCATCGGGGTTACTAGGATCAATTTCTACCATCCAACCGTATTTATTTCCCGCTAACCCAAAAGGATTACCTTGCCCACTCAAACCAGATACAGGCAAAAATTCTGGAGGTAAAGAAGTACCATCTGCCATGATACCTTCAGGGACATAATTTTGGAAATTTTCTTCTGCACTAAAAACTGTACCCCAAGGGGAAGTGCCACCAGCACAATTAGCGAAAGTGCCAATAATTTTATCACCTAAGTTATCGGTATAGCCTAATACTTCCTTTTTCTTAAATATAGCAGTAGCCGCCCCTGTAGAGGATAAATAACGGTTATCTTTCCAGCCAGAAATACCAGTAATACGACGATCATTTTTACTAAAAGTGCGTTGCCATTGCCCATTATTATCTTTTTTAATAGAAATTATACCAACACCTTGATCAATTAATAATTCACTGAAAAAATCTTGAAATTTTGCTTTAAAAGGGTTATCATCTACAAGGGCAAAAATATTTAAACTTTGTTTATTTTTATTGGCTTCTGTTAAAGTATTTAAGACTTGAAAATCGAGAGTTTTATTAATCACAATTTCATAACTTTCTAACCAAGGATTAGGGCTTACATATTCAAAATTTACCACTAAAAAACCTTCATTAGGGCTAGTTTCGATGAAAGAAATATAGTCATTATTATAACCAAAACGAGAATCCCCAACTTTGTCACCCCAAGAGGCAATTATTTGATAGTCAAAACCATCGGGTAAAATTAAATTATCTTCAACTTGATAACTTTGATAAATTTGTTTTTGTTGTTGACTGTTAACATTATTAATATCTAAAGGAATCGGATATTTTATAGGCTTAAAAGTACTAAAATTAATATTATTAGAAGTAGCTGTTTTTGCTTGTAAATTAGATTTAAAAACTGAGTTACAAGCAGTAGTGGCTATACCAATTCCTAAAAAAGTTAAAAATTCTCTACGTTTGAAAGTCATTATTTTAAAGAAAAAATATAAGTTTAAATTAGTAAGTAGGCAAAATTAATTGTATGTTTACTTTATTCTCATACACTCACGGAAGAATCCAAAAAATCATTAGTTATTTTTATTAATTTTAAAATATATAATCTCTAAATACTTTAATACTTAGACTATGGCAATCTTTAAATCATCAGTGAGTAGTTGAAGATTGAGAAATACATCTTACTATATCTTAAATATAATAACTTATAGCTAACATTTTTTTTAGTCTAACTCTTTACATAGTGGGATTGCTATTAAAATATTTTAAAGTATTTTTTATTATTTATCTCGACAATTTTTGTTAATGAAATAATAATATTTTCTTAAATAAATCTTAACCCTAAATGGAATTAAAAATGAGAGAATATCTAACTAGAAATAATTAATAGTAAAAAATTAAATTAGTTATTAACCTTAAATTATAAAACTTAAACCATTGATTATGTTAGAAACAACTAAAATTATAGAATTATTTTTTAAACATTTAGAAATCAAAAATATTCCTTTAGGAGAGGTTATTTTTAAAGAAGGAGAAAAAGGCAATACTATGTTTGCTTTAATAGAAGGAGAAGTAGAGTTATTTCTTAATGATAAAGTGGTGGAAATAATTTATAAAAATGATGTCTTTGGTGAAGGTGCTTTGGTACAATTAAATCATCTTAGATTTACTACTGCTATAGCTAAAACTGATTGTCAGATAGCGGAATTAAATAAAGAAAAATTTTTATTTTTGTTACAAGAAACTCCTTTATTTGCTTTAGATATTTTGAGAAGTTTATCAAGTCGTTTATATCATTCTTTACCCTATAATAATTAACTTTAATTTCTCTCCTTAATTATTAAAATTGCTATTTGTTAATCAATCTGAGACAATAAAACATTAATACTTTATTAAAATAGATTATGTTAGAACCTAGTGACGTTATTGATTTGTTTTTTAACCACCTTAAAACCCAAGAATTTAAAGCAGGAGAAGTAATTTTTAAAGCGGCAGATAAAGGAGACAAAATGTTTGCTTTGATGAAAGGTGAAGTAGAATTATGGTTAGATAATAAAGTTGTGGAAACTATCCATGAACATGATGTCTTTGGTGAAGGTGCTTTAGTACAATTAGATCATAGTCGAATTACTACAGCGATCGCCAAAACTGATTGTCAGATAGCGGAATTAAATAAAGAAAGATTTTTATTTTTATTACAAGAAACGCCTTTATTTGCTTTAGAAATTGTTAGAAGTTTATCCAGCCGTTTACGGAAAGTAAAGCAGAAATCGTCAATTTAAGCTATGAAAATATTAGTTCTTAATGCTGGTTCAAGTAGTCAAAAAAGTTCTTTATATGATATTAATGTTCTTAAAAATATCATTTTTCCTCCCCAACCTCTTTGGGAAGCAATGATTGATTGGACAGTTAATAGTAATTATGGACTATTGAAAGTGGAAGCTAAGGGGGTAAAAATTACCCTTGAGTTACCTATGAATAATCGTCAAACTGGCATTAAGACTATGTTAAACACCATGATTGAGGGTGAAACCAAAGTTATGGAGCAATTAACAGATATAACTGTAGTAGGTCATAGAGTAGTACACGGTGGCAAAAAATATTATCAAGCAACTTTTGTCACGGAGGAAGTAAAGGCGACGATAAAAGAGTTAATACTTTTAGCGCCTAATCATAACCCATCTCATTTAGAAGGTATTGAAAGTATAGAGAAGATAGATAAAGAAATTCCTCAAATAGCGGTTTTTGATACAGCTTTTTACAGTACTATTCCTGATTATGCTAAAATTTATCCCATTCCTTACCAATATTATCAAGAAGGAATCCAACGTTATGGTTTTCATGGTATTTCCCATCAATATGTCTCTCAACGTACAGCAGAAATTCTTGATAAACCTTTAAATAGTTTGAAAATCATTACTTGTCATTTAGGTAATGGTTGCTCAATTACGGCGATTAAAGATGGAGTGAGTATCAATACCAGTATGGGTTTTACTCCTTTAGAAGGGGTGATGATGGGTAGTCGTAGCGGCTCAATTGATCCAGCTATTTTGACTTATTTTATGAGAAAATATGGTTACGATGGGGATAAAATTGACGAAATTTTGAATAAAAAATCGGGATTGTTAGGAGTTTCAGGAATTTCGGCGGATTTACGCACAATTTTGCAGAAAATAGAAGAAGGAAATACTCAAGCCAAACTTGCTTTTGATATTTATATTCATCGCCTTCAAGAGGTTATTAGTAGTTTTTTACCTTCTCTTGGTGGTTTAGATGTTTTAGTTTTTACTGCTGGGGTGGGAGAAAATTCCTCCATCGTCAGAGAAAAAGTTTGCGAAAAATTCGGCTTTTTGGCTATGAAATTAGATAAGGAAAAAAATCTTAATTTATCTATTGATACAAATATCGCTACTGATGATTCTAATGTCAAAATTTTAGTTATTCATACTCAAGAAGATTGGGCGATCGCCAAGCAATGTTATAATTTAATCAATAACGGATGTGACGTAAAGTGAAATATTTGAAGGTATCAGATTTTAGGTATCAAGTATCAGGTTTGAAATAATGAGTTTGTAAACATCAAAGTTATATAGTTTTTTTAGTTGATTTATTACTTATTACACTATTCAACATTCTTTCTATCTCCTAACTCCCCGTTTCCTTTTATCTCCTAACTCACGAAAAAATTTTTTCAGTAACCCTTAATTAGATTTTGACGAGGTTTAAATTGTTCAATTTCCCGTATTTTTTCATATAGTTTCTTTTCCTCATCACTAACTTGAGTTGGTATAACTATTTGTATTATTATTAATTGATCTCCTCTTTCCCCTCGAATATTAGGATAGCCTTTATTTGCTAATTTTAATCTTTGTCCTGATTTTACCCCTGCTGGTACATTCATTTTTACTAATCCGTCAATAGTTGGAACTTCAATCGCACCACCAACAATGGCTTCGGAGGGGGTTAAAGGTATTTCGCAGGAAATCTCATTTCCTTGTAAGCTAAAAAAGTTATGAGGTGCAATAGATATTTTTAAATATAAATCTCCTCCCCTAATTCCTTGTCTTTTAAGTCTGATTTTTTGTCCATGATACATACTCGGTGGCATATCTACTTCAAGCGATCGCCCATCTTCGAGTTTAATTCTTTCTCTACCGCCTTGATAAGCCTTTTCTAGGGGTAAAGTTAACTTAGCTTCGATGTCTTTAGGTTGAGATTTAGGAGGTACAACTGTTTTAATATTGCTGGGATTAAAATCTCTAATAGATGAAGGGGAAGAACCTGCTTTAATTCTAGTTGTAGTATTATTACTGTTAAGATTTTCCCAAAACCCTCCTAAATCGGGGGAAAAGGGAAAACCAGAATTATTTTTATTATCTCGACGAATGGAGTTTCGTTTACCAACACCAAAAATTTGAATGTCATACTGTTGACGTTTCTTGTCATCGGAGAGTACGTCATAAGCCTCGTTAATCTGCTTAAATTGCTCTTCAGAATCTTTATTTCCTGGATTTAAGTCGGGGTGATAACGTCTAGCTAAAAGGCGAAACTCTTTTTTGATTTCTTCTGGAGTAGCATTACTATTTACTCCGAGAACTTCATAATAATTGATCATTGATAATTGATAGTTGATAGTTTACAATTCTTCATTCCTATTATTAACTGATGGCGGTAGTTATTTTCGATTGTAAGAATTTAATGATACCTTGTTTTTCAATTAAGCCTACTACTACGCCATCTTCTTTGACTACGGTTAACTCTTGTTCTTGTTGTTGTTCTAATATTTTAGCAACTTCTAACAAAGAAAGGCTATCAATAACAGTTTTGACTTCGGCTTTGGATTTCATTAAATCTGAGACAAGGGTTTCATTCCATAGCATAGTTGAGACTGAACGTAAGTCATCTGTATTTAAGACACCAATTAAAATACCTAGATTATTCGTAACCAAAAATTTACGCCATTGTTGTTTACCGATAACATAATTATTAGCAAATTCTCTTAAGGTTAAATTATCTTTAATAACAGGGCTTTCAGGCAAAATTGCGTCTGCTGCGGTGTAGTGATTCAGTTTATCTTCCATTCTTGCTGATTGAGCTGCATTTCCTGCATTTTGCAATAAAAACCAACCAATAAACACTGTCCAAAAGTTACCAAAACCGATGACATTTAATGTACCTAATGCACCAATAATAATAGCAGTCCAACCGAAAAATTGTCCTACCATTCCTGCAAAAATAACGCCTTTTTGAGGATTACCCGTGATTTTCCAGACAATGGCTTTTAAGACGTTTCCACCATCTAAAGGTAAACCCGGAATCATGTTAAATACTGCCAAAATTAAGTTAATCATGGCTAGTAATGAGATTATCAAACTTAAGGCTAGAGGTAAGGTAAAATTTAAGCCGATGATCGTAAATATCCCAAATAATAACACACTTACTAAAGGACCGGCGATCGCCACTAAGAGAGCTTGTTCGGGGGTTTTGGACTCTTTTTCTAGGGCGGCTAAACCACCAAAAATAAAGAGAGTGATGGATTTTACTTCAATACCTTGAGCCATAGCGACGAAACTATGGCCTAATTCGTGGGCTAAAACAGAAGAGAATAAGAGTAAAGAAGTAATTAAACCCAATATCCAAGGTAAAATGCCGGGTAATTGCGTTTGATAAGCTAAATCTGTACCATAGGTTAAAGTCATCAACCCTAAAACTAAAAACCATGAAGGATTGACATAAAAAGGAATTCCAAATAAACTGCCGACTCTAATATTTCCATTCATAAAAAGTCATCTCCCTTTATTGATACTTGAGTGAAGTTATAACCTCTATTGTAAAGGATGTTTTAAAAGTATGATTAACAATATAATACGGTGATCCACCTTTTAAAGTTCGGTTGTTTTTATCCCCTTGACATTATTACTGTCTCTATGCCATTATATGTTTATAGGCTCAAAGCCATTTATAGAAAAAAGGAGGGTAAAAAATGTCTATATCAGTGAATGATTTTCCCGTCAAAACCTTTAATTTTCCAGCAGGAGAATGTCATGTTAATTTATTGCCTGAAATAGTTACGCCAAAAACTGTTATTAAAGCAATTCTTCATAATGCTAACGATATTATGGCTTTATTGCTTACTGTGGATGCTATTGCCCGTATTTTGCCGACGGTAAGTATTGAGTTAATTATTCCTTATTTTCCTTACGCTAGACAAGATCGAGTTTGTAATCAAGGAGAAGCTCTAAGTGTTAAAGTCATGGCAGATTTGATTAATAGTTTGAAATGCGATCGCATCATGATTATTGATCCTCATTCAGATGTCACTCCAGCGTTACTAAATAATTGTCAAGTTATCACCCAAGCAGATATTTTAGTTAAAAGTGAATTAGCAAAAACACTTCAAGAAGAAAATTGGGTTTTGATTGCGCCTGATGCAGGTGAGCAAAAAAAGACGATGGAAGTAGCGAAACGTCTAGGTTTATCGGATGTTTTTTGTGGGAGTAAAATCCGTGATACCAAAACAGGAAAAATTCTAGCTACCACTTTTCATGATGATGTTAAAGGGCGAAAAGTTTTGATAGTGGATGATATTTGTGACGGTGGTAGAACTTTTATTGAGTTAGCAAAAGTACTTCAAAAAAAAGAAGCTCAAGAAATCGCTCTTTATGTTACTCACGGTATTTTTTCTCAAGGATTATTGCCATTACGCCCTTATTTTAGTCAAATTTATTGTTATCACACTATGTTATCCCTTGAAGAACAAGATACCAATTTTTTGACGATATTACCTCGAATTTTGAGGGAAAATTTGCCTTCAACTTTGGAGGATAAATCAAAAAAAGTCTCCAGAATTGAGGATTTAGAAGCGTAAGCATCATACAACAATTATAAAATTATTACAAGAGGAAAAAACCATGAAAATAAATCCCCTTAATGCTATCGATTTTTATAAAACTGATCATCGTCGTCAATATCCTGAAGGTACAACTCAAGTTTATGCTAATTTTACTCCTCGCAGTGGTCGTTTAGCAAAAGTTTTAGATTCAGATGATATTCAAATCGTGTTTTTCGGTTTACAGTATTTCATCAAAGATTATTTAATGGATTGTTGGCAGGAAAATTTCTTCAAACTAGATAAAAATAAAGTAGTTTCTGCTTATAAAAGACGCATGGATACTTCCTTGGGATTAGATGCAATTTCTGTACAACATATCGAAGCGCTTCACGATTTAGGTTATTTACCTCTTAGAATTAAAGCCTTACCAGAAGGAAGTTTAATCCCCATTGGCATACCAGTTTTAACGGTAGTCAATACTCATCCTGATTTTTTCTGGTTAACCAATTACATTGAATCGGTGATGTCTTGCTATCTATGGAAACCCATAACTTCGGCAACCACTGCTTTTCAATATAAAAAGTTAATGAGACATTATGCTATAAAAACAGGAACACCTTTAGATTTTATTCCTTTTCAATGTCATGATTTTTCTTTTCGAGGTTTATCTGGTATTCAAGATGCCATAATTAGTGGAGCAGGTCATTTAACTTCATTTTGTGGTACTGATACGGTATTAGCCATCGATTTATTAGAAAACTATTATAATGCTAATGCAGAGCAAGAAATAATAGGTACTTCAGTACCCGCTACGGAACATTCTGTCATGGCAATGGGAATGCAAGAGGAAGAATTAGAGACATTTCGCCGACTTATTGAAGATTTATATCCTATGGGCATTATTTCTGTGGTGTCTGATACGTGGGATTTTTGGAAAGTTATCACCGAATATACTGTTACTCTCAAAGACAAAATCTTAGCACGAGATGGTAAATTAGTTATTCGTCCTGATAGCGGAGATCCTGTTAAAATTATTTGTGGAGATGCTAGTTATCCTCAAAATACTCCTGAATATAAAGGCGCGATTGAATGTTTATGGGAGATTTTTGGCGGTACTATTACCCATCAAGGCTATAAAATGTTAGATAGTCACATTGGCTTAATTTATGGTGATTCTATTACTCTTGATCGAGCTTATAATATCTTGAAACAGTTAGAAATGAAAGGCTTTGCTTCAGGTAATGTCGTTTTTGGTATTGGTTCATACACTTATCAATACGTTACCCGTGATAATTTTGGTTTTGCCATGAAAGCAACTAGCGGTGTGGTAAATGGTAAACGTCGAGATATTTTCAAAAATCCTAAAACTGATAGTGGTACAAAAAAATCAGCTAAAGGTTTACTCCGAGTTGAACAAGAAAACAATACTTATATCTTATATGAACAACAAACTCCCGAAGAAGAAAAACAAGGTGCATTACAAATTATTTTTGACAATGGTAAACTAATTAAAGATTATCGCCTTGCAGATATTCGTCAACGTATCAATGAAAAATTAATAGTGAATAATGAATAGTTAATAGTTAGTTAATAGTGAATAATGAATAGTTAACCAATGACAAATGACAAATCACCAATAATAGAAACACACTATAATTCTGAAGCTGATTTTCTCGATAATTATGATCCTACAATATTTGATCGCCCCAGTACTTCCGTTGATACAGTAATTTTCACGGTTTTTGATGGACAATTACAAGTTCTTATTGTAAAACGTACAAACTACCCTTTTAAAAATCAATGGGCGTTAGTAGGTGGTTTTATTGATTTAGAAAATGATGAAACTTTAGAAGACACTGCAAAACGCAAATTAGAGGAGAAAACAGGAGTAAAAACGCCCTATTTAGAGCAATGCTTCACTATTGGCAATAAACAACGAGATCCAAGGGGATGGTCAGTAACTACGGTTTATTTTGCTTTATTACCCCATAATAAGATTCAACTTATGAAAGGTACAAATGAGATCAAATGGTCGCCGATTATTAATAATCAAGTACAAGAATTATTAGCCTTTGATCATACCGAAATTTTGCGTCAAGCTATCGAACGTTTACGCAATAAAGTTCTTTATACTTCTTTACCAGCTTACTTGATGGCGGAAAAGTTTACTTTAGGGGACTTACAAAAAGTTTATGAGATAATTCTTCATCGCCCTTTAGAAACAAAATCTTTTCGTCGTCGTATAGCTAAAGCCGATATTTTAGAAGAAACCACAGAAATGCGTCAAGATGCAAAACGTCCTGCTAAATTATATCGCTTAAAAAAGGATATTAATACTTATTTCTTTTTAAGAACTATTGAAGGTGCGATTAATAATTAATATACTTCTTTTTTGTTTCGTCAATAATAAATTCTAGTACCAAATAACCTTCTCATACTTGATATTGGTGTTAATCAATGCTATTACAAACTTGAGGTTAACTTAAATTAAACATAAATTCATCAGGATACTGCAAAAATGTAAATTCATTACAAGATAAAAATCCTGAAGATGAAAAAAAATTTTTTCTTAAAATAAGGATATTCACCGACAAAACTCATTTTTTGACTCACTTTGTCTAGTATAATTACTCCCTGAAAAATATCAAAAATTGAGAACTAAATACAAATATAATAATAAATTATGGAAATAATAAGTGGAACATCAGGTAATGACACTCTTTCGGGAATATCTACTGACGATACTATTCAAGGCTTGAATGGTAATGATAGCTTATTAGGTCAACAAGGTAACGACTTATTAGAAGGCGGATCAGGAAATGATACCCTAATAGGTGGTGCTGGTAATGATATTTTACAAGGCGGATTAGGAAATGATAGCCTAACTGGTGGCGCTGGTAACGACTTATTTGCTTTAGAATATTTTATCAGTTCTTCATTAACTAAAGATACAGACATCGTCACAGATTTTGTCCAAAATCAAGATAAAATTGATTTAACTACCATCGGTATTAGTGACTTTGCAACCCTTCAAATATTATTAGGAGAAGATGAATTTGGTACAGCACAAATTACTACTCGTTTAGGGTTATCTGATGGAGATTATTTTTATCGCCTCAAAATAAATGGATTTCGAGCTAATCAGCTACTATCAAGTGACTTTAATTTTAGTACCACTATTACTAATTCTTTAACCGAAGGTACAAATAATAATGATGATTTATTTGGTGGTTTAGGAAATGATACCCTTCAAGGTAGAAACGGAAATGATCGTTTATTTGGTGAGCAAGGTAATGACTTATTACAGGGAGGATTAGGTAATGATACTCTTTACGGTGGCGCTGGTAATGACTTATTTGCTTTAGAATATTTTATCAGTTCTTCATTAACTAAAGATACAGACATCGTCACAGATTTTGTCCGAGGTCAAGATAAAATTAATTTAACTACCATCGGTATTAGTGACTTTACTACCCTTCAAATATTATTAGGAGAAGATGAATTTGGCACAGCACAAATTACCACTCGTTTAGGGTTATCTGATGGAGATTATTTTTATCGCCTCAAAGTAAATGGATTTCGAGCTAATCAGCTACTATCAAGTGACTTTAATTTTAGTACCACTATTACTAATTCTTTAACCGAAGGTACAAATAATAATGATGATTTATTCGGTGGTTTAGGAAATGATACCCTTCAAGGTAGAAACGGAAATGATCGTTTATTTGGTGAAAGAGGTAATGACTTATTACAAGGAGGATTAGGTAATGATAGTATTTACGGCGGTTTAGGAGATGATACTGTTACTTATACTGGCACTCGTGCGGAATATTCCTTAACCAGCAATCGAGGAGTTTTTACTATTACCGATAGCATCAATAACCGTGATGGCATAGATACTTTATATGGTATTCAAAAAATAATTTTTTCAGATCAGACTATAACCATAGCACCTATTGAGAGCAATCCCACCTTATCTATTAACGATGTCAATATCACTGAAGGTAATAACGGCACAAAAAATATCATCTTTACTGTTACTCGTTCTGGGACACCTTATAATACTATTAACGTTAATTATGCTACTGCCAACGGTACAGCAACAGCAGGAAATGACTATATAGCAAAAAATGGTACTTTAACTTTTGGGATTAATGAAACCAGTAAAACTATTACTGTCGTAATTAACGGAGATACTATTTTTGAACCTAACGAAACTTTCTTTGTTAATCTTACCAATGCTATTAATGCAACTATTAGTGATGCTCAAGGAAAAGGTACAATTACCAATGATGACACCAATACTGGACTTTTATTATTAGGTACAATCAATGGTGATAATTTAGTAGGTGATAATTTAGGAGATACTTTGAGAGGTTATAACGGTAATGATACATTAACGGGAAATGCTGGTAATGATAACATTAACGGTGGTAACGGAAATGATCGAATTACTGGCGGTAACGATAACGATATTTTACTAGGAAGTAATGGTAATGATACTATTATCGGCGGTAGCGGTAATGATACCCTTTATGGTGGTAATGGTAATGACAGTTTAACTGGAGGTACAGGAAGTGATCGATTTGTCATTAAAAATACTGATGAAATTATCGATAGAATCACGGATTTTTCTATAACTGAAGGGGATAAAATAGTTATTTCTGCTTCAGGTTTTGCCACCGATTTACCATCTAACACAATTTTAGCTTCAAATCGCTTTATTGTTGGTAGCAATGCAACTACGACTAATCATCGCTTTATTTACAATAATACTAACGGAGATTTATTCTTCGATGAAGATGGCACAGGATTAATTCAATCGGTAAAAATTACTACTCTTAACACTGGTTTAACATTAACAAATCAAAGCATTTTTGTGGAAAGTTAAATTTTTTTAAGGAATTAGTTTCACATAAAAATTGTTAGTTAATAATAAGTAATAAGTAAAAAAAAGATATTTATTAGTGAGATTCTGAAATTATCTCCAATAATTTACCAAATTTTAACCTTGTCATTTGCTATGGGTGTAAAGATTGACAAAATTCTAAATCTTCATAATGAGGCATTTTTTCTCTCATTTAAGAATAAATAATTATTCAATTTATTGATGATAACGAAAATTATGAGGATTTGTTCCTGTCCAACGTTTGAAAGCACGAGTAAAATGAGCCGGATCTTCATAACCTAATTCATAGGCAATGTCAATAATTTTTAAAGGAGAATTTTGTAGTAAATAAACGGCTTTTTCATAACGAATACGAGTTACTAATTGAGAATAGGTTAAACCATCTTTTGCTAATTTTCTTTGTAAACTACGAATGGGCATTTTGGCAATTTCTGAGGCTAAATTAATAGACGGATAACCTTCTTTTAAATGAGATTTAATCGCCTGTGTCAAAGAGTTAGTAAATTGAGAAGAAGGGATAGATTGAGATAATTTTTCATATTCTTGATGTTTTTGATCTTCACATAAATTAAACTCATGAGGAAAAGGTAAGGCTAAAAAAGAGCGAGGAAAAGCGATGGAAGTTATAGTAACATCTTTATTGATAAAAACTTCTTGCAAATAATGATCCGTAAAGCTACTAAATGGAGTTTGTAGAGTAATTTGTTGGGGATACCATGTTTTTCCTGCTACTTTACGAATTAAATCCATCATTAATAGTAAAGAAAAATGACTGGGATGAGAAGAATCAAAACTTCCTAAGTTAGTAAATTCTTGACAAAAATAAGCGGTTTCTTTATCTTCCAATAACCAGAAATGTTCTGCTGAATTAAACAAATTTCCCAAATGAATAGCCTTAAAAATAGCATCATATAAAGTAAGAGATTGACAAGCTAATTTACCTAAGATGCCCATAGATTCCACAGGAGTTTTTTCTCCGACTAAAATCCCTAAATTTTCTATTCCTTCTTGATATGCTGTTTTCTTCAAAAAATCAAAGACTTGATGGCGAGAGATTAAGAAATTTGGTTCATCGAGAGCAAAAATAGGTAATTTATATTGTCTTAATAGTTTTTCTGTAGGAGTGCCTAATTTATGCAAAAAATCGACAAAAGGAATTAAAGCAGAAACTCGTAAAAGAGGTACATAATTCGTCATAAATAATTAACAAAAATTAACAATTATTAGCAATTAAAGCAGAAAACAATCTCAGAGTATTTACGGATCTTTTAATTATAGATTGGCACGAAATGGCAAGAAAAGATTTTCCACAAATATTTATACTTTGCTGATACTTAAGTAAATATTAATTCCTTTTAGGCAAGATCAGTAATTGGGTTTATGTTCTGAAGATGAAAAATGTTCTTTTTATATTCGCAATAGTTTGTATTCTTTTTTTCGTCTTTATTCCCTCAGTTTTGGCTTGTTCAACTGGTATGAAAAAAATTCATGGAGGTACTTTTACTATCGGTGCAAATAACGAATTTCCTGAAGAAAGATCCGCTCAATCAGTTACTGTTAAAGATTTTTGTATTGATAATTATGAAGTGACTAATCAACAATTTGCGAAGTTTGTAGAGGAGACAGGTTATATTACCATTGCCGAACGCCCTTTATCTGTAACACAATTCCCTGAATTAACAGAGATAGATCGATCACCGGGTTCTGTGGTATTTCAACCCATTCTTGAAGGACAACCATTCAGTGAATTAAGTTGGTGGCATTGGGTAAAAGGGGCGAATTGGCGACATCCTCAAGGACAAAATAGCACTATTGAAGGAAAAGAAAATCATCCTGTTGTCCATGTTGCTTATGATGATGCGATCGCCTATGCAAAATGGGCAGGAAAATCTTTACCAACAGAAGCCCAATGGGAATTTGCCGCAAGGGGAGGATTAAAAGACAAAATTTTTGCGTGGGGTAATACTTATAATCCCAAAAAAGCGAACACATGGCAGGGGGAATTTCCCGTGAAAAATACCCAAGTTGATGGTTATTTTGGTACTGCTCCAGTAGGCTCTTTTTCCCCAAACGGTTATGGGTTATATGACATGACAGGGAATGTGTGGGAATGGACTCAAGACTATTATCATTATGGTCATGATAGTAAATCTCATCAAGTCAATCCCGTCGTTAGTAACGAAAAAGAAAGTTTTGATCCTCGTGATCCAAATGTAGTAAAACACGTTATCAAAGGCGGTTCTTATTTATGTGCCAAAAACTATTGTAGTCGTTTTCGTCCATCCGCAAGGGAAGCAGAATCTGCTGATACGGGTACATCTCATATCGGATTTCGTTTAGTCACATCTGCACCATAAATTAACGGTACTTAAACAAAACGATAAAAGAAATTAGGTTATAATTTTTGTATTATAACGTTTTTAGGTCAAAATGAAAGAAACAACATCTTCATCAATGCCACCATGTTTTAATCGCTGGTGTCAAAAAATAGATCCA
>NZ_JBGSUU010000051.1:0-12063 GCF_041753295.1 Geminocystis sp. | reverse complement strand
ACTGGATCTATTTTTTGACACCAGCGATTAAAACATGGTGGCATTGATGAAGATGTTGTTTCTTTCATTTTGACCTAAAAACGTTATAATACAAAAATTATAACCTAATTTCTTTTATCGTTTTGTTTAAGTACCGTTAAGACTTCTTTTAAATCTGTTTCGATGATTGTACTCATGTTAAAATTTCTTTAGTTATATGAATGATAAAGGAGTAGTTGGCAGCTACTCTTTTTGGTTTTATTCTAGCCTATACCTTTTATTCAACAACAGAAAATTAAAGATAACTTTTAATCTTGTTAATAACTTCCTCCATAGTTAAATTATCCGTGAGAATTTCTACGGCATTATCTGCTTTTTTTAAGGGTGCAATTTCTCTGGTACTATCAATATAATCTCTCTCTTGAATATCAGCAATTAACTGCTTTAAATTAAGGTTACTTTCTCCTTGATTTTCTAAGTCAATTAATCGTCTTTTTGCCCTTGCTTCAGGGGATGCCGTCAAAAATATTTTTAATTGGGCATGGGGAAAAACATTCGTACCAATATCTCTTCCTTCTGCCACAATTCCCCCTTGTATCCCATATTCTTGCTGTAATTTTACCAACTTTTCTCTAACCGCTTTTTGCGCTGATATTTTCGATACATTAGTCGTAACTGCTGGAGTGCGAATTGCTTTAGTTACTTCTATATCATTAACTTTAACGGTGACAGGAATTTTTAAATCAGAATTTGGTAATAATTCAATTTTGGCTAATCCCACTAACTTAGCGATGGCTTTATCATCAGTACTATTAATCTGATTTTCCATGACTAACCAAGTAATGGCACGATACATCGCACCTGTATCAAGGTATAAAAAGCCTAATTCATGGGCTAAATGACGACTAACGGTAGATTTCCCTGCTCCTGCTGGTCCATCTATGGCTATAATTGGTTTTTTCACAGTTAAAATTAGATTATCTATTAAACGAGTATTACCACAATAGGCAGCGATCGCCATTAAAGCAGAATTAGTTATTTTTGTCAAGGTTTGTAATGTTTCAGGATCAACTATTTCTATATATTGTAAAGTTAAAATAGGATGATTTTTAAATTGACTTTCGATGATACCAATTAAATTTTTAGGATTATTTTGTCCTTTTAAGAAACTCTTTTTTGCTAACATTAAACTTTTAAATAATAATGTCGCTTCTTGTTTTTCTTCTAAAGTTAAATATTGATTTCTTGAACTTAAAGCTAATCCTGATTCTTCTCGAATAATATCACAAGATTTGATCTTAACAGCCATATTAAGATCATTAACAATTTTTTTGATGATTGCCACTTGTTGTGCATCTTTTTGCCCAAAATAAGCCATATTTGGTTTAACTAAATTAAAAAATTTTGTCACAATGGTTGCAACTCCTTGAAAATGTCCTTTTCGATATTTACCACATAACACTGACATCATTGAAACAGGAGGTATAATTAAAGTTGTTTCTTGACTAATAGTATTCATTTCTATCTCAGACGGGATAAATAAGAGATTAACCCCTAATTTTTCACATAATTCTTTATCTTTATCTAATTGCCTTGGATATTTATCTAAATCTTCATCCATAGCGAATTGTAAAGGATTAACAAAAATACTGACTATCACATAATCATTTTCTGTTACGGCTTGTTTAATTAAACTTTCATGACCCAAATGTAATGCTCCCATAGTAGGTACAAAACCCACCTTAATCTGAGAAGAAATTTTTGCTCTTTCTGTTTCTAAATTGACGATTTTAGTTACAATTAACATAAGAATAAAGTAAACCAATTAAATAAATTATGATTAATAACTTAGCTAATTTATTGTACCCTTTGATTTATCCTTATCAAAGTTTAACTTTTAATAATTTTTATATAGAAAAAACTATGATTAATTCTACTTTATCAACAATTTTTGGGCGTGTATTTTACGGTTTTTTACTTTTATTTCTAGCTTTTTTGTTAATCTTATTAACACCTCAACCTGTGAATGCAGAAATACTTAATTTTACTCATGCTGAATTAGAAGGAAAAGATTTTTCTAATCGAGACTTGACAGGTTCAGTATTTGCTGCTACTAATTTAAGAAATGCCTCTTTTGAAAATTCCAACTTAACCAACGCCATTATGACAGAAGGAATTTTACTTAACGCTAATTTACGAGGTGTTAACTTCACGGGTGCATTAATTGATCGTGTTACTTTTGATTTATCTGACTTACGAAATGCTATTTTTGTCGAAGCCATTGCTACTCGTACCCGATTTTATGATACTAATATAGAAGGTGCAGATTTTTCTGATGCTGTTATTGATCGTTACCAACTAAATTTGATGTGTGAAAAAGCAAAAGGGGTTAATCCTGTAACAGGAATAGCGACTAGAGATAGTTTAGGTTGTGAATAACAATTAGAGTCTGCTAAATTAGCCCCTAAATTCAAGTAAATTTTCAACTGATTAAAATACTCTTAACCATAGACTCATTTTCTTTAATCCATTGATAAATATCTGTTAGGGTATTTTTAGCATCCTTTTGCGGTTGCCAACTTCTTTTTTCTCTTATCTTACGACTATCGGTGATAAAAATAGGTACATCACCTTGACGATTTTCTTTTACCGGCTCAATATTGATGGAATTACCCGTTATTTCCTCACAAATTTTAGTCGTTTCTAAAAGAGATAAAGTATTATCGATTCCTCCTCCAACATTAAAAGTTTCTCCTTGAAATTGATCTAATTTATTAATTTGTAAATCAATTAAATTTAATAAATCTTCAATGTGTAGAAAATCTCTAACTTGCTTACCTTTGCCACCATAACCAATATATTTTAAAGGTTTTTTAAAGTAATGATAAGCCATCCATAATGCAAATACACCTTGATCTACTTTACCCATTTGCCAAGGTCCTGTCAAGACTCCACAACGATTAATTAAAGTACGAATACCGTAACTATCAGCATATTCAGCGATTAATAATTCTGAAGATAACTTGGTTGTACCATAAAGTGATCTAGCTTTATCTAAGGGAAAATTCTCTGCAATACCATACTTAGAAGCACCGATAATAGTTTGTTTTTCCTTTAATTGAAAGTGTGTTTTTTCTTCTGTAAAATTTAGATTATTGAGGTAAAAAATCGGATAAACTCTGCTTGTAGAAAGAAAGATAAAATCTGACTTCGTTTGTCTTGCTAACTCTAAACAATTTATCGTACCAATTAAATTCGTTTCTAACACATATTTAGGGGAATTATACCCTGCTAAGACGGAAGGTTCAGCAGAACATTCTAAAATCAAATCTGGTTGTAATAAACTTGCGTCTAAATCTTCAAGGTTGCGCACATCTCCGTGAATAAAGTTAATATTTGCTTGTTTAAGTCGGGGCAAATTAAGCTCAGAACCACGCCTCTTAAGATTATCTAGGGCTGTAATTTGCCAATCAGGATATTTTTGACCTAAACCTAATGCTAAGGCACTTCCAACAAATCCTGCACCACCTGTGATTAAAATTTTTTTTGCCATAACATTTATTTAACCGCTTTAATGAACATTTGAGAGCCTAAAATTGACCAGAAAATAGGTAATCTTAAGTAAATTGATAATAGCAAAGGTGAACTAGGATTTCCTTTAGTAGAATAGGGTAAAAATCGAGAAATTAAAACTTCTATTTTAAAGCCGATCGTGGTTAAAATTTCTTGTAAAGATAGGTGAGTTATGGGTAATTGATGATCGATAAAATCATAATATTCCTTATAACAATATTTAAAATTAGGTTGAATAATTAATAGTGAACCTCCTTGATTTAATAGTTGATAACAGACTGCTAAAATAGAGACCAATTCTTCTTTATTGCGTAAATGCTCAAAGAAATTAGATACAAAATATGATCGAACTTACAGTTAAATTTTTCGGGATCATTTAAGTCTAAAATATTCATATTTAACACGGTGACGTTATCATCAGCGAATAATTTAGCATCGGGATTAAGATCGATTAAATACTTTTCTTTAGCCTTAATATTATTAATAAACTCTCCGTACCCCCCCCCAATGTCTAACACACTACCATTAGGGTTAATGTATGTTTGTAAAAAGTCTTTAATCAGGGTTTTCCAGAGTAATAATTTTGCTTTTCTTTGTTGTGGATCGAAACGATTATTATAAAGTTGTTGTAAATAATATTCTTGTTGATTGATAAGATTATTGTTCATAATTTTAGTTGGTATTAAATAGTTAATTTTATTTTAAAATATAGTTTGATTTTCTAGTCTTGAAATATTATCTTAAATTAATAAGCTATTTTTCTCGATTTAGTATGTCTTGAATCTGCTGATGTAATAAGGGAATTTGATAAATAATTACATTCCATACCAGATCATAATCTACTCCAAAATACTCATGAATTAACTTATCTCTCATTCCTGCCATTTGTTTCCAGGGAATGTGAGAATAGTCTTTTCTAAAATCATTGGGTAACTTTTTGGTTGCCTCTCCAATAATTTCTAAACTACGCACAAAAGATCTTTTTAAGGTTTTATCTTCTAAAAAGCTATCTTTTTCTAAACCTGCGGATAAGTCTAATAAATAATCAATTTCGTCTGCTATATGACACAAATAAACTTTAACGGAAAGAGACATATTCTACCTCCCCTAAAATTATATCCCGAAGATATGGACTCAAGGATTCAGGAGTTAAAACGTCCACCTTACGTTCAAATAAATCCTCAAGAAAAAAGCATAAATCCATAAAATTCATAAAGGTTTTCAATTCAGACTTAAATTCCACTAATAAATCAATATCGCTGTTTTCTGTGGCTTCTCCCCTTTGAAACGAACCAAACAAACCACATCGCTTTACACCATAATTCTCTAATGTCTTTTGATGTGTCTGTAATTGCAGAAAAATATCCTGTTTACTCTTTAGTAAAACTCTCATAATTTTAGTTATTAATTGATAGTTGAAGCTGTTTTTCTCGGACTAATTCTTCTCCTTCCCAACCCCCAATTACTTCTTCAAAAAATTCTTTTGCCCATCCTGTTGAAAGATCATTTTTTTTATTTTTAGATGCTAAAATCGGTTGATAAACTAAAGTTATTTCTAAATCTGTATTTTTGAGATGTTCAGGTAAAGATATTTGTAAAATACCGTCTTCTCCTATATAAGTTTTAAAACTAATTGTTTGCATTTTTTCTTCTCCAAATTATTTATTATTTTATAATATACAAATTCATAAACTTAATCCGAAGATTTAACTTTAATTGGTGTTTCTTTTCGCTGATAATCACCTCTTGAAAGGTGTTTTTCTAGCAATGTATAAAGCACAATAAAAAGGTATCTACTACCCATTTCTTTTAACTTTAATTTTGAGACTCCTGCCGATCGATTTTTCCATGTAATAGGTATAATTGCATAACTATAACCTCGCACGATCGACTTTAAAGGAAGTTCTACGGTAAGATTAAAATGATGAGATAGTAAGGGCGAAATCCCCTCAATAACTTCTCGCCGATACATTTTAAAGGCGTTGGTGGTGTCATTAAAATTCAAGCCAAAAAGCACGGAAATAAACAGGTTTGCCATGCGGTTAATGGTTAGCTTATAAAAAGGATAGTCTATAACCTTGCCCCCTTTGATAAACCTCGAACCGAAAACGCAATCATAGCCCTCCTGCATTTTATTATAGTAATCAATCATATTCTCTGGGCTATCGGAATTATCCGCCATGACGATGGCAACCGCATCTCCATTGAAATTTTCTAAACCACAGCGAACGGCAAAACCGAAGCCATTGGGATAGTAATTATTGATGTAATGCACTCTCGGATTCTCCTCGTGCAATTCTTGTAAAAGGTTTTCCGTCTTATCCTTACTATTGTCATTGACTACCAAAATTTCATAGTTGATGGAGGCTTAGTCGAGATGCTCACTGATATTATGGATAGTGTTGACGATGCAATCTTCTTCATTGTGGGCAGGAATCACCAACGAAAACAAGTTAATTTTTGCCCCTAAATCCCCAATTATGGGGACTTTTTCTTCTTCTCCCCCAAAGTTGGGGGCAAGGGGGCGAGTAGGGGAGCTATCAGGCAATAAAGCAGGGGTTAAGGCTTCAGGAAAATAGGCTTCCTTGCCCTGATTTTTGCTACTAGAGAACACAAAGCGATCGCTAATGATAAAATTGAGGGAAGCACTGATTAACGCCCCAAAAACCGTATTTACGCCGTAACTAACTCCCCAAAAATCCAACAAAGGAAATACAAAGAACACCCGTACCACGATCGCCGTTCCTGCGGATACATGATAGAGAGGAAGTTGTTTGAAAAGTACGTTAAACCAATTCCAACTACCGCCACGCCATACCCAAATACGGTAGATAAAGAAACTGGCAATCAGGGAAAGTTCGATGGAAATTATATTAGCAACATTGCGTAAAAAGGGAGTATCAAAACCAAATTTTTCAATGAGGAGGAAAATCAGCAGTAAATTGATAGCGGTAGCCACACCGCCTCCTAACAAAAATTTAATTACTTTTCCTGATAATATGTTGTTATTCATAATGAAATTTTTAATTATAGTTATTCACTTTATCAACTAAAAATTGTGTAATAGTGAATAGGAATAAAACCATTCGATAAATCTATAAAATTCATGTCATAATGAGTAATTCTGATAAAAAATAAGGTATAAATTAGCAAAATAAAATAGATTAAGTAATATTTTTTGATGTCAAATTTATTTTGAAAAAAAGAGATTATATGAGAATATAAGTTATAAATAGGCTTAATTATTTTTAATAACTCTTGATTTTTTTGATAACTATACATTTTTAATTTTATAAGACTAGGAGTTAATAAACAAACAGCGTAAGTTATTGAAATAGTCATAAACCATCTACCCCAATCAAAAGCAATTATATAGAGAATAAAAGAACCAATAAAAGGGATAAAAAAATACTTAAAACTAAAATTAATAGATACTTCTTGAGGTGAAAAAGATAAACTTTCATTCTTAATATATAATCTTCTATTTTCTTCTTCAACTGTTTTACTAATAGTAATCTCTGACGCTCTCATGAGAATAATTTTACTTAAAAAAAATGCAGTTATCCAACTGAAAAACCTTAAACCATTATCATATAAAATGTTCCTTTTAAAAGTTTCTTGTATTGCTTCAAAAGTTGAATAAGTATAATAAGATAAAACTTCAGGTAGTTCTTGACAATTAGGAACTAAATTGTATTCTTGCCAAGATTTACAAATACTAACGACTACTTCTTTATTACCATTAAAAATCAGAGAAATTAAAGCTACTATAATCGTTGGAGAATAAATTATTATGATCTTTTTAATTGTTTTTATTGGTAAATTATTTAGTGCTAATATAGATAAACTAATTAATATATTTAAAGGCAAAACTAAAAACAATATTGCTTCATGACTCAAAGCAGTAGGAATAGAAAATAAATTGTAAAAAATAAATAATTGATAGCAGTATTTATCGATAGTTTTTCGATTTAATTCTTGTTTTACTTGATTTATATCAGATAAATATAGAGAGGTAACTGTTTGAGAAACTAGCCATAAATTTATTAGCAGTCCGAAAAAAAATAAATATTCTTTTCTACCTAATCCACCAATATCATTAATGGGAAATAATAATAATGAAGGTAAAAATAAAAAAATTAAAATAGTTTCTACTGTTAATACCCTTAACGATTTATTAACTTTAATTAAATAAATTATTGACCATACTAAAAAAATTAGATAGTTAAAATAAACTACCATAAAAAATGTTTGAGGATTATTTAAGTTAAAATTTTCTCTTAACCAAAAAATAATACTTCCTGTTAATCCTCTCCTCACAAATCCTCCAACATAATTAACTAACCATTCTGAATAAACATAGTTACTGAAACTTGATTTTAAAATGAAATAATAAATTATTAGGATGGTAAATATTAGGATAAATCCGAGAAAGATAATTTTTTTAATATATATATTCTCAAAATCTGTAAAATAGTTGTACAACTGGTGTTTTTTGTCTCTATTAGCCATATTTAATAAGCATTTAATTGTATTAGTAATTAATGTTGATAATTGAATAATCGGTATTTTTTGCCTTTTTTTAATGAGAGAGGGGATGGGGTGAGGGCTACCATCGATCAAGATTATTGGTGTAAATTTCCTGTAGAATATCCTTGACGGTGTATTGAAAATACCAATCAGGATAATGACTTTGAAACTTACTCACATCGCTAATCCACCAGATATGATCGCCAATACGGTTTGTTTCGCTATAACTCCAATTCATCTTTTTCCCCGTAATCTCCTCACAAAGTGCGATCGCCTCTACCATAGAACAATTACTGTGACGACTACCACCGATGTTATAAACCTCAGCAATACGGGGATTTTGATAAAAATGATAAAAAGCATTAACCAAGTCGTAACTGTGGATATTATCCCGAACCTGTTTTCCTTTGTAACCGTAAACCTCGTAATGATTACCCGTTATGGCACAGCGCATCAGATAGGATAAAAAGCCATGTAACTTAGTACCAGCATGACTTGGACCTGTTAGGCATCCTCCCCTAAAACAAGCGGTTTTCATCTCGAAATAGCGTCCATACTCTTGTACCAATACATCTGCTGCCACCTTAGAAGCACCAAAGAGAGAATGTTTCGTTTGATCAATACTCATGGTTTCATCAATACCCTGAGCATAGCCATGATTAGAGCATTCGTTAGAAGTTAAATAAATCAACAAAAAGTCAAGATAATAGTAATAAAAATTAACAAATAGCTGAAAGCCTTATAAATGTTAATATTTTGAGAGTATTCCCTTTTTCCCAACCACGGATGACTAAGAAAATTAACCGAGATCACGCACAAAAAAAACATCATCCTTTGATGGAAAATGATGCCATTTTTTCACATTTGTCGGAACTGTTAACCCCTTCTATCTTTGCTCAAGAAGCTTTGTTTCGTGATTTGGGATTAAGAAATCGTATTCTCAATTTGTCATTAATGACGGCAGCAATATTGACTCTTTTATGGCGTAATGTCCCCAGTGTAAACGAGTTAACCCGTATTTTAAATAAAGAAGGCTTTTTGTGGGTAAATGTAACTAAAGTCAGTCAAAAAGCACTTTCAGAAAGATTTTTAACTTTTCCATCAATTTTATTTGAACAAGTATTTAAAGAATTATTGCCTAAATTAAAACAAAGGTGATTAAAGTCAGAGTGGTAGTCACCTACCAAACTGCTCTTCAGAACCGTGCATGAAACTTTCACTTCACACGGCTCCTCTCAAATACGTCCCTTGTTATGGGTACAAATCAACTGCCTTTGGTATTTCCATCACTTGCAGTTTTTGTGTCATGACAATGTCGATGCAGAGCTTGTAGGTTAGAGTATTCATCTTTGCCCCCTAATGATTTGGGGATAACATGGTCGATTTCTACTAAGTCTATATCTTTGAAATACAATCCACAGTGATTACATTTACCCTTCTGTTTCTTAAGTAATGTTGCCATTCTTGTTGATACTTCTGGGTGTTTTCCTATACGACTTGACCAATACATCATATTTCCGTCAAAAAGGGATTTATCTTCTTTAACTTTGGTGTGTCTCACAATGGGTGTATCTGTGTGTTTAAAAAGTTTCATCCCTCCTTCCTCATGGGTACTGAAAACCCAATTTCTCATTTTTCCAAATGAGTAGTCTGAGTGCCAATATTTATTATTTACCCATGATTTAGATTTTGTACTGTGTCTTCTTTCACTCCATCTCTTAAGTTGTTGATATAAGATATGGTCACAATCTGCATATGTTTCTTTACTACAAACTGAACTGTAATAATTACTCCATCCTCTGATTATTGGGTTTAATTTTGAAATTAAAACCGATTGAGATGCCGATTTGTGATTTCTAATTACATCACCAATCTTTTTAAGATGAGATTTTACTTTTTCTTTTGAGGGTTTTATGATAGTCTTAAATCCAAGTTGCTTTCCCTTTGATGATTTACCACTGTGACATTTCCCTGTTGGGTATTGTCTTATGTTAAATCCAAGAAAGTCAAATCCGACATTTCCCATATACTTATTAAGAGTGTGGGAAATTTTGGTTTTACTTGGTTTTAATTCTAAGCCTATGTCTTTTAACCATTTCTCGATTATTTCCTTGCATTTGAGGATTATAGTTAAGTCTTTGTGCAGGATTATAAAATCGTCTGCATATCTTATTAAACTTATACTCACCTCATTTACTTTCTTTCGCCCCTTCAGAGTTCTGGCATATTTCTTGATTTCTAGTTCCATTCCGTGTAGGGCTATATTTGCCAATAAGGGTGATATTACTCCTCCTTGTGGTGTGCCTTTATCAGTATTGGTTAAGAGACCCTTTTCCATCACTCCACTTTCTAGCCAAGCCTTGACTTGATTTCTAAGTGTGGGATAAGTGTTGAGTTTTGCAAGTAATTTATTGTGATTGATGTTGTCAAAACATCCTGCTATATCCGCATCCAGTACATATTTAGGTACTTGATGAATTGCAATAAATATAGCTTCTATGGCATCATGACAATTCCTTGCTGGTCTAAATCCATAGGAATTTACTTCAAAAGTTGATTCCCATTGTGGCTCTAATCCTAATTTGACTAGAGCTTGTAATGCTCTATCTTCTATGGTGGGTATTCCTAAACCTCGTTTTTCCCCATTTGATTTTGGTATCCAAACTCTGCGTAATGGCTTTGCTTTTCTTCCTAATCTGAGATTATTAACGAGTTCAAATCTTTGTTTTGGCGTAAGAGACTTTCTACCATCTACTCCAGCCGTTACTTTTCCTTGATTATCTTGGGTTACCCGTCTGGTTGCCCAGAGTTTGCCATAGTAAGAAGTCGTTAGTAGTCGCCGTAATTTGTGAACCAATTTGACATTGCCACTCTGACTTGCTCTGTATATTCTTTTTTGTAACTTAAATACCGCAATCTCTACGACTTTCCAGTCTATTTGATTCCAAGTATCCCATTTATACTTTACGTTCATAACATATTAATTACTAATTGAGACCATACAATACATATCTAAGTGTGTACGTCAGCATATACTTTACATTACATAAAGCCGTTCGCTTCTTACACAATCTTTACCCTAATAACCTTACGCTGGTTACTACTTAAAGTCTTCGACCACTTTAAGAGATTAGAAGGAGTTAATTCGTTCCTGTCTTCCGTTTTCTCTGAACTTAGATTCTTACTCTCCACCGACTCTGTATTGATGTTCCCAATTCAGGATCCGCAACCTGTTGGTATATTAGAGTATCACCTGTTGGTCTAGCTTATCAGCCATTTAGCTAGGTTATTCTAACGATGGTTCAAACGTAAGTTCCTTGCGTAATCATATTCAGAATTGCAAGATGTGTACCACTTTTGGCTAGTAGTATGGACACCCTATTTCCCTGCGTTAGCCTATGAGATTACCAGTCTCAAGTGACTAAGGGATATGCTGTCACTCCGACATCTGGAGGGATGGATTCTCACCATCACGGAAGAACAAGTTGTCAAGGTACGTTGTCTAGGTTCGGTTATCACTACCGTATAGTGTGCGGTAATCCGTTTATGTGATTATAACAATCGCTTAACATTTCCCTACTTTTTTGGTTGTTAATGAGTATTTCTACTTATCATAATGTGATTATTGAACTGTCGAGATTCTGATTTGTTGACCTTCAAAATTGCCTTAGAAAGGGCTTATAATTTCTTTTAAGTCATTTTTTACCTTGCTAGGGGTACGTTAGTCTTAGAATCTCTCCTAAGTGTCTCTCCTTGAATCTGTGATTCTTGAGTTAGACCTAACTTTGTCCTAAACGAATCGCACGCAAGAAAGAATATCTCGTCCACTTCCTGATAGTGTTTGTTTTTCTCTGACAAAATTTAGTCAGATTTGGATTATTGATGGTTCAACTTTAGAGGCATTGTTTAGAAAATTAGATAGTTTAAAAGATATTCCGACAGGTAAATTAGCAGGAAAAATGGCGGTAGTGATGGATTTAG